>CAZTEK010000043.1:0-10297 GCA_964612095.1 uncultured Verrucomicrobiota bacterium | reverse complement strand
GCATTTCGTCTTCGATATTGATTAGATCAATACGTTGGTGTTGTTGTGTGTTCATTGCGGTAAAGGTTCCTGTTTTTTTAAATATCGAGGTTTTGTTGTTTTGTAGGGGATAAACTCTTCTTTGACGGCAAGCGGACGCGACTCTCCAAGCTTCAGACAGAGATCCCGAAGTTCCGATACGGCCCTGATCCGGCGGGTGATTGCCTGGCTTGACATGTCAGTTTTCATGGTTTTGTAAGAAATCAATATCATCCTGATCTTTTCTACTGTCTCGCATCTGCTTCATTTGAATCAGTCCGTTGCGGGAGATCACGCTAAGCTGTCCGCCAGCCCATTCCAGCCGCCGCCGTTCATCCCAGATAGGTTTAAGCTTTCCCTCGGCAAGCAGAAGATCGAGAACCAGCGGCATTTGATCTTTCTCTAGCTTGGTCAGACGACAGATCGTAGCGTTGACTGCGGGAATAGGGATCATCTCTGGAACCGATTTGTAGCCGAGTTGTTCCGCAACGGCTTTTGCCCGATCCATATCCTCAACGAGAATCAGCAGGTCAATATCCATCGTGGCTCGCGGCAGGTTGTACACCGCCATGGCAAATCCGCCGCACAGTGCGTACGGGATGCCGGTGCGATCCATAGCATCAATGATCTGCTGAAACTCGGAGTAGAGGCTCATTTAAATATCCAGATTTTGTACGTTAAGGGCGTTCTTTTCAATGAACTCGCGGCGCGGTTCAACTTCATCGCCCATCAGGATGGTAAACATTTGGTCGGCCTTAACGACATCCTCAAGGACTACGCGGGTCATTTTGCGTTTGGCGGGATCCATGGTGGTTTCCCACAGCTGTTCGGGATTCATTTCCCCGAGACCTTTGTAGCGCTGGATGGACAGGCCGCGGCGACCCAGTTCACGAATCGTGGTGAGCAGTTCCAGCAACGAGTGTAGCGCCTTCTTCTCGCCCTTTTCATCCACGAGATAAAACTCTGGCGTGTCTAGGTGTGAGAGACAGCGGGCGTGGAAACCCTTGGCATCAAGTTGAGCGATCAGTTTTTCCAGTCGTTCAGCCGTATGGATTTCCATCCAGCGGAAGCCTGGTCCGCCGGTTAGCGAATCGCCAATTTCAAGTTCTTTTCCCAGCGTGGCTTCAGTTTGTTCGCGCAAGGCACGGAGTTCGATATCGTTGAAGACGTAATGGATTTGCGGCTCGCCCTCGCCGTGGTCTATTTCAACGCGGAAAGAGGGTAGGCGGCAATCAGTAGTCAATCGGCAGATGTAATCTTCGAAATCAACGCCGCGGCGGGCCATCTGCTGCGCAATGCGCTCCACATCGCTGAGTAGCAGCAGAACTTCCGGCAGTTGTATTGATTCCAGCAATGTGTTGCCGAGATGGCATACGAGGGTCTGGTCTTCGGAGCCGAGATCAAGCAGGATACGGGTGAGATGGGCTTCGCTTTCGATGTATTCCTCGCGCTTCTTGCGTTTAATTTTGTAGAGCGGTGGCTGGGCAATATAGATATAGCCCGCTTCGATCAATTGCGGCATCTGGCGGTAAAAGAAGGTCAGCAACAGCGTACGGATGTGTGCGCCGTCGACGTCCGCGTCGGTCATGATAACAATCGTGTTATAGCGCGTCTTGCTCAGATCAAATTCATCGGCACCGATTCCGGTTCCGATGGCGGTGATCATGGTGCGGATTTCTTCATTAGCCAGCACCTTGTCTAAACGGGCTTTTTCGACGTTAATGACTTTACCCTTTACCGGCAGGATTGCCTGGAATTCGCGGTCGCGTCCCTGTTTGGCGGAGCCGCCTGCGGAGTCTCCTTCTACGATGTAGAGTTCGCACAGCGCCGGATCGCGACTGGAGCAGTCGGCCAGTTTGCCGGGGAGTCCACCGCTTTCGAGCGCGCCTTTGCGGCGGGTCAGATCGCGGGCTTTACGCGCGGCATCGCGGGCACGGGCCGCCAGCATTGCTTTTTCAATCAAGCCCCGAGCAACAGACGGGTTCTCTTCAAAATAGGTGCCGAGCTCTTCATTGACGATCGCCTCGACAATCCCCTGAACCTCGCCGTTGCCGAGTTTGGTTTTGGTCTGACCCTCAAATTGCGGGTTAGGAATCTTCACGCTGATGACCGCGGTGAGGCCTTCGCGGATATCATCGCCGCTCATCGCCTGCTTATCGTCTTTGATCAGCTTGTTGGTCTTTGCATATTGATTGACCGTACGGGTGAGGGCACTACGGAAGCCGGAAAGGTGTGTGCCCCCTTCGATCGTGTTAATGTTATTGGCGAAGCTGTAAATGCTTTCATTGTACGCATCGCTGTACTGCATGGCGATTTCAGCGGTGACGCCATCGCGTGTACGCTCGAAATAGATCACATCCGGATGGATGGGGAGTTTCCCTTTATTCAGGTGGCGCACAAACTCACTGATGCCGCCTTCATATTCAAAGATTTCTTCGCGCTGTGGTTCTTCTTGCGTCAGGCGAATGCGCACGCCGCGATTCAGGAATGCCAGCTCGCGCAGACGGGAGGCGAGGATATCCCACTGAAACCCTTCGTGGGTGAAAATTTCATGGTCTAGTTTGAAGGTAACTTTAGTTCCGGTCTTCTGGGTTTTACCGATTACTTCCAGTTTAGAAACGGCGGCCCCGCGTTTGAAACGCTGATGGTGAACCTGCCCGTCGCGGCAGACTTCGACTTCAAGCCATTCGGAAAGCGCATTTACGCAGGAAACGCCGACGCCGTGCAAGCCGCCGGAAACTTTGTAGGAGTCATTGTCGAACTTGCCGCCCGCATGTAAAACCGTCAGCACCACTTCAACGGCCGGTTTGTGTTCGGTCGGGTGCATATCCACTGGGATACCACGACCATCGTCGGTGACGGTGAGGGATCCGTCGGAATTGATGGTAACTTCCACGTGAGTGCAATATCCGGCGAGTGCCTCGTCAATGGAGTTATCAACGACTTCGTAAACACAGTGATGATAGCCGCGCACGCCGGTGTCGCCGATGTACATGGCGGGGCGTTTACGGACGGCGGCCATGCCCTCCAGAACGGTAATTTGATCTGCGCCGTACTCTGTATTTTTCTTTGGTTGCTGCTCGAGTTTTTCGTCTGACATGGTGGTTATTTTTCCTCTCAAATTCTAAAGCCGACATCGTATAGAAATAGTTCGAACGAGGCCACCAAAAATAAGACAAAAAGTACGAAAAAATTGAGAAAAAACAGGGGTTTTATTCGATTTTATCCTTGCGTGAACTGTTTTAACAACCCGTATAAAAATTCGAGCCATATTCTTCGGGGGTTGGAAGAATTCCGGAGACGAGAAAGCCCTTTTTAAATCATTTAAAAAGGGCTTCGGAAGAGGTTGTTGTTTGGAAAATTTTAGTTCGCAGGAACCACTAGTACCGGAACATTGGATCTGAATAAAATACATTCACTGATATGCCCGACCGGCACTTTGCAACTTACTTTTCCATGGCCATGCGCCCCGATGATGATCAGATCGACCTTGAGGTTAATCGCAGTCTCCAGAATAGTTTCGCAGGCCGGACCTTGCACGAAGATGGGGGTTACTTTTACTCCGGCTCGTTCAAGAGCTTGGGCATCTTTTTTCAGGCGTATGGACTCTGGTTTTGTATTGGAATCTTCCTGATTCATGTCGGTGGGGAGGGGCTCTGCATGCATCAGGAGCACTTCTGCATCCAGTTTTTTAGCATAGGTTTTTGTAACCTTTAGTATGGTTTCTGATGTGGTCGAAAAGTCAATGGTCGCTAGTATTTTCATTTTACATCCCTCTCTTTTTACAAAGGTATTATCGGTAGAGGTAAGGATGAAGTAAACTGGGAAAAAGAAGAATTATTTGATGCCGACGACGTAGGCGACCCAGCCAAGGGAGTTTTCGTAACGGGTGCGGCGGCGGTAAATATCATCCGATTCGCCGGCGTCGGTCCAGTCGTGCAGATAGACTTCCACCGACTTGAATCCGGCTTCGATCAGCAGCTCCTGCAATTCGGGCAGTGTCCAGAGGCGCCAATCATAGGTGAAGGCTTTATTTATTTTTCCGATACCTGGAATGTTGAAGTGGATGTAATTCACGACATGATGGTCGATCACGTTGTATTCAGCTTGATCCCAAATGTAGGTGAACGACGGAACCTTGGTTCCATCCGCGGCGGTAAAGGATTTTACTTTACGTGGCTCCAGTTTGGTTCCAACGGACTCGGTGCCGCCATAAATGTCGGTGATGAACAGCCCTTCTTTTTTTAGCGCGCGGTGCACCTGCTTGAAATAAGCGAGTAGCAGATCGCGTGTTTTGAAAACGCAGAAGGAGAAGTTGAGTGCCATGACCAGATCAACCGGCGGGGTTTTAACCTTCAGCACATTGGCGCAGAGTAGTTTCAGTTCCCCGGCTTGCGTGCTGAGTTGCGCTACATTGTGTGCGATGCCCCAGTCGAGTGTTGGGCGGTCAAAGTCTACACCCCATGCGCGATGTTGTGGTGAGCGGCGCACCCATTCGCAGGCGAGGGCTGCCGTGCCGCAGAAATCTTCGCGCAGGTCGTTTGGAACGTGGTTGCGCTTATTTTTAAAAACGCGTACGGCAAAATCGAGGTCGGTTTCAACACCTTGTACGGAGGCTTCATAGAGATGATGCAGATCAGGACGTCTTTTCTTTTTCATGATGTAGGATCTGCTCTTAATGGGTTCCAAAGTGGATTTCAGCCAGTTTGCGAGCGGCGGCGTGAATGTGCGGGTTGGTGCCGAGAAAGCGCAGGCCGTGTTCTTCTGCGCGCGGCCAAGCGGTGCAAACTGCGCCGGCACGTTCAGCGATTAGTGCGGCGGCGGCGACATCCCAGAGGTAGAGTCCGGCTTCAAAATAACCGTCCGAGCGGCCGCAGGCGACATGGCAGAGATCAATGGCCGCCGAACCGAGTATGCGGATTTTATTTGCACGTTGAGCCATATCGCTGAAAAAAGTGAGGGAGCGTGGGTCGATATCTTTAGTGAGACCCGTGAAGAAAGTTGCTTTTCCAAGCGTTGGAATGTCGGAGACATGAATAGGCTGACCGTTGCAGAGGGCTGGGTCGTCAATGGTGGCCGTATAGCATTCATTTTGAACTGGAATAAAAACACAGCCAGCCAGTATTTCGCTGTCACGTCGTACGGCGATCGAGCAACACCATGACGGGAGGCCTCGCGTGTAATTAGCCGTGCCGTCGATTGGATCAATAATCCATTCGAAGGCGTGATCTTTTGCCGTGCAACCTTCTTCACCGAGAATGGCGTGGTCAGGAAAGTGCCGGTGAATAACGCCTTCGGCAACGCGCTGGCATTCGCTATCCATCACCAGTTTGACGTCGTGGTCAAAGCGCTGTGCGACTTCTTCGCGGCGGTGAATATTTTTTAGTGCGTGTTCGCCTGCCGTGCGCGCGGCTTCGATGCAGACGGCGAGAAGTTGTTTATTTGAATAGGAGTTCATTGGGGGGCAGATTGGTTGCTAGCTGCTACGGTTTTGGAGATGATCAAGAACTTTCATCAGCCACCACCAGATAATCCAGCCGAGGAAAATCATTACCAGCGAAAACAAGCCGTAGGAAATGCGCCAGTCAATATGCTTCGTCATGGCGCTGAATTCCGACATTCCGCCCATGCTGGCGATGATGTTGAGCGGTAGGAAAACGACATTGATGAGGGTGAGGTTTTTCAGCAGGACGTTCATGTTGTTATTGACGATCGTGCCGCGGGCATCCATGAGTCCGGATAAAACGGTTGAATAGATGCCAGCCTGTTTGCTGGCTTGCTGATTTTCGATGATGACATCGTCGAGAAACTCAATCTGTTCGCTAGAGAGTTTTAGTTTGCTGGAAGCGGTATGAAGTTTTGATAGCACCGCGAGGTTGGTTTCCAGTGCATTGTGGTAATAGATCAAACTCTCGCCGAGCGCGAACATCTGCAGGAGGTATTTATTCTCCATGGATTTGATGATTTTAGCCTGCAATTCCTGCGACATCATTTTGATTGCTTTAAGATGGCCTTGATAGTGATGCACGGTGTGGAGAAGTACGCGGAGGACGCAGTCCCAGCCGGAGTCGATTTGTTTGAATTCGCGTCCGGTTATGGCGAGTTCGTCCCGTGGTACAATGAAGGCGACTTTGTTGTCTTTGATCAATATGCCGAGTGAGGAGACTTCAAATTGGATCGTATCACTGCGGGAAATATTATCGGGGCGTTTCCAGATCATGAAGGTGGTGCCGTCTGGCATATGCTCGACGCGAGGGACTTCATCCGCATCATAGACGGCTTCCACGTCGAAAGGATCCAAATCAAATTTGTTTTGCAGAGATACTTTTTCGATGTCGGTAGGTTGGCAATACACGAGAATATCCGCTTCATCCTCGTTACTTTGTATGAGCCGCGCGGACTCTATTCGGTAAGACAGTATCATGAGATCACCCGGTTTCTTTTTTCCACTCAAGGATTCATCGTATTCAATACCCAGTTCGACGGGTAGCTTTGTATATCTATTGCCCCGAAAACAGCAAGCGATTCATTCAGAATTTACGCAGCGGTCGGTGCGTTATCGGGCGTCCGTCTGTTCGAGTGCTTTGGGCGGGGAAAAAATGATGTGGCTTAGCATGGCGCGGCGGAGGGAGTTTTTATCAGACGGATTTAAGACAGACCCAAGAGCAGGTGCTTTACGGACTGAAGTTTCGGAGCCGTAGAAGCTAAGGTTCATTGCCGGTAACTTAATGGTCGGGACGCTGGCGCGGAAAGCGCTCATTTTAGGGCGCACATCTGTTTGAGGCATGGTGGGCACCGTCACGGGCGTTTCGGTCGTTGGTGCGGCGCGCCGTAGCGGTTTGATGTCTGGCAATTTTTCGATCTCGCCAGGGCTCCATGGATTTTCTCGAATTAAGACTGGTTTTTTTTGAGGCTTTTCAACGAATTCTGGTGGTTCAGTGCGGAACTCCTCAATACCGGTCATTTTGCGTAACAGCTCGGCAATCGGGTCTGCAACAGGCGCCGCGTCCTCTTCCCGGTTATTGGAAAGAGGCGGGCGGGGCTGTTTTTTCTTAGCTGCTGCGCCGGCAATCTGGGCGATAACCCAGAATACGCCGATGACCAGCCAGATGAACCCTTCTGCTTTGACGGTATGATCCATTGGAATCAGAACCTTATTCAGCCTTGGTGTGCTCACCGCCTGCGAGCGATTCGCGCATGGAGGTGTCCGCCATGACGTTTTGCATGCGATAGAAGTCCATGACGCCCAGTCGGCCATCTTTGAATGCTTGTGCGATAGCTAGTGGAACCTGCGCCTGCGCTTCAATGACCTTGGCCTGCATTTCCTGTACGCGGGCGCGCATTTCCTGTTCTTGGGCAATGGCCATAGCGCGGCGGCCTTCGGCTTCAGCCTGACGCATCTTTTTGTCGGCTTCGGCACGTTCGGTTTCAAGTTGTGCGCCGACATTGGCGGTGTTTGAAGTTCCGGCGACGCTAACGTCGGCGATATCAATGGAGACGATTTCGAATGCAGTTTGTGAATCTAGGCCGCTATCAAGCACCTTGCGGCTGATGTTATCTGGGTTTTCGAGGACGTTTTTGTAGGAGGCCATTGAGCCGACGGCACTGACGATGCCTTGTCCGACGCGGGCGATGATGGTTTCTTCGGTGGCTCCGCCGACGAGCTGCTCAAGATTCGTGCGGACGGTTACACGGGCTTTGATTAAAAGGCGGATACCGTCTTTGGCAACGGCATCGAGGAATGTAGTTCCCTGTTTCGGGTTCGGACAGTCGATCACCTTTGGATTAACGCTGGTGGTGACGGCATCGAGAATGTCGCGTCCGGCAAGGTCGATCGCTGCGGCTTGATCAAAAGTCAGCTTGATTTTTGCTTTATCGGCGGCGATGAGGGCTTGCACGACGTTAACGACGTTTCCGCGGGCAAGGTAATGGCTTTCAAGCTGGTCGCTGTTGATGTCCAGTCCGGCTCTGACCGCCTGAATGCGGGCGCGGGCGATTAGTGTGACTGGTACTTTGCGCAAAATTTTCATTCCGACCAAGCTACTTAGCTTGATATAGGCTCCAGAACCCCACGCCTGCACCCAGACTGCGAGCACCGATAAAATGATGGCGCCCAAAACAAATACGACGACTAGTAAAAAAATGCCCAGTATGGTTCCCATGACTTAATCCTCCGTTGTTGCTTGTTTGATATGATTTGGTGTCTGAATAATCAGCACCGGTTTTTTAAAAAGAGCCAGAAGTAACGCGCCGAGGCCGTAGATTGTGATCACGATACTGACCACGGCGGAGACTGCGGTAATGGCCGTTAGCGTGTAGATGACCAGCAGGCCGGTAGCCAGTGTGCCAACTAGGTTGCGTTTCGAAATCTCCTTGCGGCGTAAAATCAACGTACCGAGCCATAGCCCGACCACTATTTTGCTAAGGTAGAGTAGTATAACGTAGAAGAGAATTGTTAAGAGGCAGAGCGGCAATCCGATCAATGTAAAAAGAAGTAGAAAAGCTAATATTGGGATGAGAAAAAGTGCTGCGAATCCAGTGAGGAGGCAGGCGCCGCGTGCGGTGCTCAGCAGGTGAACGGTGTGGGCGGTGTAACGAGGGAAAAGCGGACCAAATACCATGCCAGTAAAAAGAGCTGCGAAGGCAAAGAAGAAATGAGCCGTCAGGTTTTGTTTAATAAACTGTTTTGGAGGCAGGGGTTCAGCGATTCGGTTCAGTTTTCCATTGAGCGTAATAGAAGGGGATAACACCAGCTCATTAGGCGCTGTATAATTCAAGTTTCCGCCGATTACGGTGCCGGGCAGAATCACAATACTTTGAGCTACAATAGTGACATCACCTGTGATTTTTCCGCCGATGGTTGCTTGCTGCGCCACGATTTTTGCGTTACCGCCGATAGCCCCTTCGGTGATGACATTTTCTCCGAAGCAGAGCATGTTTTTGGCGAGGGTCGCGGAGGGTTCAATTTTAACGGTGGTGCCGAACGCCATTAGCGAGCCATTGAGCATCCCGGAAATTTGCACCATTTTGGCAACTAACCGTACATGGTCGTTAAAACGGCCTGCGGCGATTATCTGTGTGCCGCCAGCCCAGACATCGCTTTTAAAATCTCCGCGCAGATCCAGTGTGGTGCCTGCGGCGAATAAATCATCTAGAGTTTCGCCACTGATCGTGATGTTCTGCGCTGAAATCCACATCTCATCGCGTAGCGTCTCGGCCTCGCTACTGATAAACTGATCCCGTTGCACAAACTCAATGGCCTGCAAGTTCTGCGTCAGGATCAGTACTCCGATTAAAAATCCGAATTTCAAACCTTTATCTCCCTTACATAAATCCGGTTGCCTTCTACTTTAACAATCTCGATAGCGGCACCCTGTTCAATCCACGTGCCGTCGGCGATCACATCTGCGCGGCGGTCTTCGATTAACGCCTTACCGGCTGGACGCAGAATGCTCAGCGCGGCACCCTTCATACCAGACCGCCACGGTGAATCGTCCGGATCTCTTTTTGTGATATTTTGGTTCAGCGAAAGAGCCTTGCCTATTGGGCTTTTAGGAAAGTATTTCATCCAGATGAACGCCGCCAGTGCGGTTAGAACAAGAATGAAGAACAAACTCAGCCAGCCGAGCCATAGCGGGAAAATCATAAATCCCATCACCGCTGCGCCGATTAATGCCGCTGCGCCAGCCGCGCCAACGATGCCGCCGGGGATAAAAATTTCCACGCCGACCAGAAACAGGCCGCAAACTAAAAGAGAAAAATACCAATTCATGCGCCGGATTCTACCTGCCTTCTGTTGCGATGGAATACAAAAATTCCAAACAGCGGAACTTTAACTGCGGAGGGCGGTCGTTTTGAAATTTTTATACGACTTTGATTGTTATGGTTTTTATCAAAACAGCGCGGACAAAACTTAAATACGACTATATTTATCAGAATTTAGTATTTTCGACATGACAAACATTACTAAAAACATAATATTTTGTAGATAGAGATTCTTCCCACAGTTAAGAATGTGGATTTTTATGCTGTTTAAGAGAGGATTTTTAATCGTGATGCTGCTGGCCCTAGCAGGCACCGGTATGTGCGGTGCTGGCGGGAGTGAAAAGGGATCTGGGAGCTGGTATCAGGAGGTTCGTGATCTTTATTACGGATTGCCGGTGCAGGTGAGTTATTACCCTGAAAATACGCAATTGACCGCCCGTGTTTGGGCCTATCTGGAAAGCATCGACGATGTTTTTAACGACTATAAAGCGGGAAGTGAGATTTCCGCGATTAA
>CAZTEK010000042.1:0-10375 GCA_964612095.1 uncultured Verrucomicrobiota bacterium | reverse complement strand
GCCTTTCCGAGGTTCGGTTCCGTGGGCGGGGTCTGCTGAACTCTCCGGGGGTGCCGACCGCTCTCTCGGATATTCCAGGAAACAACTCCACTGCGCTTTCCTGGGCGCATAATCCCGAATCGACCCTGTGGTATTACAAGGTATATCGTTCCAAAACCTCTGGCGGCCCGTACACGTTGCTGGCCAATACGTGTGAAAACAAATATTTCGATGACACGGTAACCAACGGTGCGACCCATTATTATGCCGTTACTGCGGTTAACACATTGACCAACGAGTCCGGCTTCAGCAGTGAATATGCGGCCACGCCTCATTCGGGCTTCACCGTAACCGCATCGGGTAGCTCTACCAACCGGGAGCCCGTATACGCGGTCAATGGAGAGGGCATGACTGGAGATACGCACACTTCATCCGGAGCCAACAATCTCATGTGGCAGGCGGACGGTGCGGAGCCGAAATGGATCAAGATCGATCTCGGGCAACGCTACGATCTGGACTACATAAAGATTTATAATTTTAACTGGGCCGGCTATACCGACCGTGGAGCCAGAAGTGTGTTGGTGTGCTACTCCGATTCAAACTTCGATCCAGGTAATCCGGTCGATAACCTGCTCAACTGGAGATATGCACGCAGCTTCTTTGACCTGACGCAGGCGCCCGGAGCGAATGATTACGGCACAACAAACCCCGTCGCACCCGACACCATAAACATTTCGGCAACCGCCCGCTGGGTTGCGATCAAGGTGAACAGCGACTATGGCGGCGGGTCTGGCGGATTGTCGGAAATCCGTTTTTACGGGCGGACTGCGGATCTGGATGCCGACGGCCTCCCGGACGCCTGGGAGATTCAGCATTTCGCCGCCGCCAGTAATTGCACAGCCACAGCCGATCCTGATCATGACGGCTCTGATAACTATTCGGAATATTCGGCGGGAACCAATCCGAATGATCCCACTTCGGTTTTTAAAGCCGCGTTGCTTGTTCAGAACAGAAGCTGCTCGTTGAGCTGGGATCCAAAAGCAAACCGCTTGTACGATGTCGAATGGACCACCAACCTCATCACCACGCCGTTTATTCCCATCCAAACGAATCTGACCCCTCCGCAGTCATCCGTGGTGCATACCAACAGTCCGTCGGAAAAAAACTTTTACAGAATCACCGTACGTAATATTCCGTTTATTCAACCTTGAGGCCGCTATGGAGCTGGAACCGCAAGGTTGATTCTAAACAAGTGAAAGGAGAGATTCGGCCCGGCGCAGTAAAGGCGTGTATGTTAAAAATAGTTAAGAAAATAGTCAATATGGATAACCGCAAACGCTCGTGTTTTACCCCGGCCGAAAATAGTATTCGAGTCGATTATGGATCTGTAACAAGGAGCTCTCTGTGCAAAATGTAGATTATGTAGTCTTAACCCTTTATCTGGCGGCCGTATTCCTGCTGGGCGTCCTGCTGTCATTCAAAACAAAAAGCTCGAACGATATGTTTGCTGCGGGCGGGGAATCTCCGGCTTGGACTTCCGGATTGAGCGCCTTTATGTGCATGTTTACCGCAGGCACCTTCGTGGTCTGGGGCGGCATCGCTTTCAAGCACGGGCTGGTCGCCATCGCGATCAATCTCTGTTACGGCGTGGCCGCCCTGCTGGTCGGACGCTTTGTCGCCGGCCGCTGGAAAGAGCTGGGCGTCCGTACCCCGGCTGAATTTATCACGCTCCGCTTCGGTGCTAAAGCGGTTCAGTTCTACACCTGGAGCATGATGCTCTACCGTCTGGTCAGCGTCGGCGTAGCTCTCTTTTCACTGGCCGTGATTCTCGTTGCACTGATGCCGCTCCCAGAAGGGCATTTCCTGCGCGATCCGGTCACCGGCA
This sequence comes from uncultured Verrucomicrobiota bacterium, assembly GCA_964612095.1. Classification (GTDB taxonomy): domain Bacteria; phylum Verrucomicrobiota; class Kiritimatiellia; order Kiritimatiellales; family Tichowtungiaceae; genus Tichowtungia. The sequence continues at coordinate 8,511 of CAZTEK010000042.1, read as the reverse complement.
ATATGTCGCTGATCTGGGCCATCGTGATCTTCGGAGCCACCGTCATTACTTACACCATGGTCGGCGGACTGTGGGGCGTTCTGATGACCGACGTGCTGCAGTTCATCATCCTGAATATTGCGGTTCTGTTTGTAATTCCCCTGTCATTAAAAAGCGTCGGTGGATTTTCGAACTTCATCCACAATGCACCGGAAAACTTTTTTGCCCTCACACTGCCCGGTAAATACACCTGGTTTTTCCTGGCTGGCTGGGCGGCCATTCACTTCTTCATGATCGGTGCCGAATGGGCATTCGCCCAGCGCTTCATCTGCGTATCCTCCGCCAAAGATGCCCGCAAGAGCATCTATCTGTTCGGCGGACTCTATTTGATCAGCCCGTTCCTCTGGATGCTCCCGCCGCTTCTTTACCGCCAGATCAACCCGACCGCTAATCCGGATCAGGCGTATATTCTTGCCTGCAAATCAGTCCTGCCGGTCGGAATGGTCGGCTGCATGCTGGCCGCCATGTTCGCCGCCACCGCCAGTTCGGTCAGCGGACAGCTGAATGTATTTGCCGGAGTATTGACTGAACAGTTCTATCACCGGATTTTCCGTCCCGAGGCCACCGAGAAACAGCTCATTAAAGCCGGGCGCATTTTTACCGTGCTGCTGGGAGCCTTAGTCATGGGCTTCGCGCTGAGCATCCCCTATCTGGGCGGCGCTGAAAAAGTCGTCATCTCCGTCACCAGCCTGATGGTCGGCCCGCTACTGGCACCGACGATCTGGGGACTGCTGGGCCGACGGATTACCGCGCGCGCCGTTGCAATCACCGCCGGAGTCTCCTTCTCCACCGGGATTGTCTGCAAGCTGATCCTCAAACTCAGCGGAACAACCGTAGACGTTCTGATCGGGGTCGTTCTGCCGATTGCCATTCTCTGCATCATGCATTTCCTTCAGAAAGGCACCGCCGAAGGCTGGGTTCGCGTCGAGCACCTCGAACGAAAAACGAGAGAATCCGGGATCAAAACCAAAGCCAGCCGGACTCCGGCTGTCGTCGTGGCAGTAAGTTTAGTCTGCTTCGCCATCATGATGTTCTCGCTGACTGCCTTTAACGGCCCCGAAGTCCGGGGACTCCTGATCGGCTTCGGAGTTGGCCTGCTCGCTATTTCTCTTTGGATTTTTGCCGTTTTAAAAAAGACCCGCGAACCCGGAAATGCTTAATATGGAAATCTGCTCTGTTTCTGAAAAACGGTCGCTTCATACGGTTGGGTTGGTGGCGGATCTCGCTGTCGCAGGCGGCGGTCTGGCCGGAACCTGCGCCGCCATCACCGCCGCCCGCGCCGGAATCCGGGTCGTGCTGATTCAGGACCGTCCGGTGCTCGGCGGCAATGCCTCCAGCGAAGTGCGCCTCTGGACGCTCGGCGCAACCTCCCACATGGGCAATAACAACCGCTGGGCCCGCGAAGGCGGTCTGGTTAACGAACTGCTGACCGAAAACCTCTACCGCAACCCGGAAGGAAACGCGCTGCTTTTCGATGCCCTGTTACTCGAAAAAGCAACCATCGAACCTAACCTGACTCTGTTGCTCAACACCGCGGTCTTTGATGTCATCAAGGAGGATGCCGAAACCATCTCTGCTATCAAAGCCTTCAACAGTCAGAACAGCACGCTCTACGAGATTTCCGCGCCGCTGTTTCTCGATGCCTCCGGCGACGGCATCGTTGGATTTCTCTCCGGCGCGGCCTTCCGCATCGGACAGGAGTCCCGCGAAGAGTTCGGCGAACTCTATGCGCCGGAAAAACCGTCAGCCGATCTGCTCGGTCACTCGCTCTACTTCATGAGCAAAAATACCGGAAGACCAACTAAATTCATCCCGCCTTCCAACGCGCTGGGCATGGAAGCGGTCCGCAAAATCCACCGCTACCGCGGCTTTGATTCCAAATCGCAGGCCTGCAATTTCTGGTGGATGGAGTACGGCGGCCATCTTGACACCATTCATCAGAGTGAAGAAATCAAGCAGGAACTCTGGCGCGTGGTGTACGGCGTCTGGAACTACATCAAAAACTCCGGCGAATTTCCCGAAGCGGAAACGATGACACTGGAATGGATCGGCCACATTCCTGGAAAACGGGAAAGCCGCCGCTTCGAAGGCGACTATATGCTGATTCAGCAGGATCTGATCGAACAGCGCGAACATGCTGATGCGGTTTCATACGGAGGCTGGGCCATCGACCACCATCCGGTAGAAGGACTTTTCAGCGAAAAGCCCGGCTGTACCCAGTGGCACAGCAAGGGAGTCTTTCAGATCCCCTACCGCACCCTCTACAGCCGCAACATCAGCAATCTGTTTCTGGGCGGACGCATCATCAGCGCCAGTCATATCGCCTTCGGCTCCACCCGCGTGATGGCGACCTGCGCACATACCGGACAGGCCGCAGGCATGGCGGCGGCACACTGCATCCGCGACGGCCTGCTCCCTCGCGAGCTGCTGAATACAGCCCGCATGAAAAAACTTCAACAGGAGCTGATCCGGGAAGGTCAGTACATTCCGTCCGTCAAAGCTGAAGATCCGGCAAACCTTGCGGCCTCCGCAACCGTCTCGGTCTCGTCCGTCTGTACACTGGGCCGGCTGTCCCCCGGCAGTGATTCCATTCTGCTCGATTACGCTCAGGCGCTGATGCTGCCGGTTAAACCGGGAACACTACCCGCCGTCACGTATCGGCTGAATGTCGCAAAACCGTCGACCCTGCGCGCAGAATTGCGCGTCAGTTCCAAACCGGAAAACCACACTCCGGATGTCACACTGGAAACGATTGAACTTCCGCTTGCCGCCGGAACCGGACAGGCCGTCACGCTCAAATTCAGCAGCCTGATCGACACGGAGCGTTACGCCTTCATCTGTCTGATGCCTAACCCCGCAATCTCGGTCCGGATGAGCGACGAACGGCTTACCGGCCTCCTGACAGTTTACCAGAAATTCAATGCCGCCGTCGCCAAAACCCCGGCACAGACCCCTCCGCCCGGCACCGGCATCGATACGTTCGAGTTCTGGATTCCACAACGCCGCCCCGGCGGTAAGAACCCGGCGGTTGAGATCAATCCTCCCCTGAATTGCTTCCGTGTTGAAAATCTTTCCAATGGCTGGAACCGTCCGGTCAGTCAGCCCAACGCCTGGGTTGCCGCGCCGGAAGACAAAGATCCATCGCTAACTCTTGAGTGGAAACAGCCGCAAACCATTTCACGCATCGATCTGTTTTTCGACGGCGATTACGACCACCCGATGGAAACAGTGCTCTGGGGCCACCCCGAACGGGAAGTTCCGTTCTGCGTGAAACAATATCGTGTACTGGACGAAGCCGGAAATGTCCTGGCCGACGTTCAAGACAACCATCAGGCGCAAAACACCATCAGGTTCAGCAAGCCCGCGAGAATCAAACAGCTTAAAATCGAAACTTCCGCAGCGGGAACCTCGGTTCCGCCCGCTGTGTTCGCAGTTTACTGTTACGCCTGATGAATCATTGCGGCGTTTCCCTGAACCGCTTCCTGACTGCGGTAAGCGTAAAATTCAGCGGGTCGTCACCTCGGCCGGTTCGCCATCATTAAAGGTAACGACCATCCGGCCCCCGTCAGCCGCCGGAAACCGGATAACCGCGCAGCTTTTATCAACCGTCACCTCCACAGCGGCGGTCCAGTCCGCAACAGCGGAGGCATTGCGGATCGGCGCCACGATGGAGGGGATCACCAGCCGGGCCCCGCGCGTCAAGGCCGTATGCACGGAATAGGCCGTCACGGGCACACGCTTTGACGGATTCATCGGATCTTTCTGCAGATGCGCCGCCAATGGCTGTCCCGTTTCAGGAAACAGAAAAAGGGTCGGGAATCCGTTCGTGCTCCGGGCCAGCTCCGGCGCCGCCGGATAATGGGGGGATTGAAGCACCCAGCGGAGATCAGCGGACGTTGTTTGGACTCCCGGCCATATCTGATAGATGACTCCCGCATTGAAATCCCCGCGAAAGGAAGAGTCCGCGATAATCGTATCGAGCACAACCAGCACGCCGTTATGCAACAGAACCATTTCGCGGCGGGTGCTGACGCCTTCATATTGAAACCGGCTGTAGTCCGCCACTCCGAAGGCCGCACCGGAGGAAAGATTGGTGGCGGAAAAACGCCGCAGGACATAACTCTTATAATCGTCTGTACGCCCCAGCTTTTCCAGATATTCGCCGGACGGGCTAACTTCCCCTGATGACGCCGGAACGAGCGGAAACGGAAAACAGACCGGCGCAATGAGGGGCTGGTTGATGTGATTGCCGTTACCCGGCCTCTCCACATACGTGCCCGAATGGATGGTATCGAACTGCAGATTGTCTATACCGATCCGGTGATCCGGCGCGTTCTTCGACTGAGAGAAACTCAGATCCATAAGAAAGTACGGGGACTGGGGATGGGTGCCGGTGCGCAGGATAAGCTTGTCCTGAACCAGGCCGGTTTTCTTATCCCCCCGCCCAATCCGGTTGCCCTTCTTTTCGCCCTCCACATGGGTCAGCCGGGCGGTTGTCAAAGAGAGCGGTGCGGATTGCGGAAAGGCCGCGCCGCGAACCTGCCACTGGTTGATACCTGCCGGGAAAATATCCGGGATATCAGGCCCCCGGGATCTTTTAGGGAGCAACGTACGGTCCTGCAGCAAGCGGTCTTCATATTTGCGCGCCGCATACAGCAGAAGAGGATCCTCAAACAGGCGGGACGCCATTTTCAGTGTCCAGGGCATGCCGTCACCGGCCGAGACAAACAAGCTGGCGTCCGGATGCGGCGGCCTGCCCCCGCCCATGGATTTGCCCCATTTGGCAGTTTCCCCGCTGTTCATGATCGTATGGGCCATCCGATTCGCAATGCGGCGGAAATCACTGCGGATGAGCAGGTCGTCCGTCTTCCCGAGAAAAAACGCCAACCGCATTAAAACGGGGATTCCGGTGCCGGCATCATAGTGAGGTGAATTATCGCCGTCATACCCGAAATCCCGCATCCATCCATCCCAGCAGACCTTGAAGGTTTTACGGGCGACCGGATACTTTCCCGGGGTGTCGGCATAAAGAAACTCGATCCAGCCGCCGATCTCCATATGGAAGACTTCTTTGTTATATCCTCCGGACAGCCAGTGGCCGGTGAACCGCCCCTTGTTTTCAATGTAAGTCTTAATCCACTCTTCGGTTCTGCCGCGCAGTTCGCCATCGTACTCCCCGAGCAGTTTCATGGCCGAGGCACAAATAAGAATGGCGTTGAAGGGGTGACAGGTATTCAGGTCAAAGGGGTAGCCAAGATATTTAGATTCCGACTCCCCGGCCCGAGTTTTGTTGATGTCGTTTTGGCGTTCGGCCAGAAACTTCTTCCCGGCGATATCCTGAAGCGCGAGCAACTTCGAAACCAGAACCGGTTTAAGCTCCGGACAGCCTTCGTCGAGAGCAAAGCAGGTGATGGCCAGCAACCGGTGGGCCCGTTTATACACACTCTGGCCGCCGGCGCTTTCGTCGTCGTCATCCGACTCCGCCGCCTTGCGCCGCAAGTCCAGCTCCGGCAGAAAGCTCTCGATCCAGACATCCAGACGGCCCGCCTCCTTTGCAGCCAGCAACGTGGCGGCAAACTGCTGATCGAGTTTCTCGAGCCGCTGCTCGCGGGCGCTGATCTCATCAGGGGTCTCATGAAAAGGCACCCAGTCCATAGGAAACAGAGCCGACCCCGGATCCCCCGCTGCAGATGCCGGCTGCACAACCGCAACAGAAATGACGACCGCAGAAACCCTCAACCACGCGCTTAGTCCGATCATATTTTTACTTCCCTGAAAGTTTCGGAGAAAGAATCCCCGACTCAGCCTGTCCGGACGGCAGCAACCCGGTCACGACCACAGCCCCGTCATCTCCGGATTTCAGGAACACCATGTGCGGAACCCCGAAAAAGCCGCCCGATTTGCCATTATGCGCGGGAATATTTATTCCGCCGGCCGGACAGGAAACTTTGTAAACGCTATCGGTAAATTTGCCGCCCCAGATCATGGTTAAATCCGTTTTCTGCCAGCCGCCCGGGATCTCCGGCGTCCCGCGGTCCTGAACCGCAACATACATCACCGCATCACGATCCGTTTTAAATGAAAACGGTATTCCGGGCTCGCTGCTGTTCCCTCTCGCCGCATACACATAGGTGCTCCCGACCAGTTCAGACGGAACCTTGGAAACCGTTAATCCCCCGATCCCGCGCTTGCAACTGACTGGCGGTATCTCGGGCATCCACGAATCGGTGCGGAACGGCGAGGCCGGAAAGCCTTCTTGATTAAACAGATTGCATCCTGACGGGTTGTTCGCCCAGGCATAGCGCACCGCGACCGGATTCTTCACGCCTGGCGAGCTGACAACAACGGTATTGTTCACGATCTCTGCCTCCGCCGGAACAAACCGGCGGTCTTCCCCCGCAACCTGAAACGTTTTTAACTCTCCGCCGCCACGAACGGTCAAACCGGATCCGATATTATCAAAAGAAAGTACCGCCTTGTTTCCCTCAAACCGGACGGACCGATACAACGGCCCGCCGGGCACCAACGCTTTTCCGTACGTGCGGACCAGCGCCTGCCGGGCCAGCCGCTCTCCGGCAGGCCGTTTGTTTTTCGGATGGATATCATCGGAATCTCCCGAATCGATCGTAATGGCCACGCCGGCGCTGGGAACGTCCCTGCTGAAATTTAAAATACTTTCCCGGACATACGCCCAGGCATCGGGCTCCGTGGTCGCCGCCTTGAAGTTCGGCAGTTGCACGGCATAGACCGGGAATTCGTATCCCCAGACCGCGCGCCACTCCTTGGCCAGACACCCCAGTTGCTCGCGATACAATATCGCATCATGCACCGTGTGCGCATTGCCTTCCCCCTGATACCAGAGCAGTCCGCGCAGGCCGTACGGTACCAGCGGGTGAACCATTCCGTTGTACAGTTTGCCGGGGTAGTACTTCCATGGCTGCGCATCCGCGACACCCTGCTCTTTTTTCCGGTCTTCCTGCGCTTTAAAAGCCATGACCGATGGAAATTTTTCCTGCGCTCCTGCAGGAATCCAAGTTTCAATATGCGTCCCGCCCCACGCCGCCCGGATTAACCCGACAGGAACGCCCAGCTCTCTGTGAATTTCCGCCCCGAAAAAATAGGCCGTGGCGGCAAACTGCTCCAGCGTATCCGGAGAGCAGACCAGCCAGTCACCGGAACAATCTGCCTGCGGTTCAAGCGAGTCCTTCAGCCCGATGCGGAAAATACGGAGAGCCGGATAATCCGCCGCTTTTTTCTCCTCGGCCAACCCCGTCACCGTTTTCATCCCCATGATCATGTTCGACTGACCGGAGCAGAGCCAGACCTCACCAACGAGAACATTATCGATTTCCGATTGTTGATTTCCGATTGATGAATGGACAACCAGTTTGCCTGGAGTAGCCGATGCATGCATCGGGTCAAGCTCCACTTGCCACTTGCCGCTTGCACTCGTCAATCCCTTCTTTTTCTGCCCGGCAAATTCAACGGTCACCTCCGCGCCGGGATCAGCCCAGCCCCAAACCGGAACCCGTTGCTGTTGCTGAAGCACCATTCCATCCGAAAAAATCGCCGGGAGACGAAGTCCGGCATGGCACGGCAACACCGCCCACATCACCGTTACACATACAAACAGCCACTTATATGAAATTAAGTTCATTAGTATTTTTTTCCATGTTTCCCTCTCCCTCGGAGCCCCTCTGACTCCCTCTAGCGCAGCGGTTGTAAAAACATTCGCGGTTAAACTGCTCTTTCAAGGATTAAACACGCTCAAATCCCATTCATCCCGCCATTCGATGCGCGGACCGCCGGGCGTAAACTTCAGCGGCAGCCAGATGTAACCGGCGTTGATCGGATCCTCCGGTTGATTAATATCGAACATGGCAATATATGCGCCCTTCTTACCGGGAACCGGATAGACAAACGTACTTTGTCCGCCGAAGGTCTTTTCCGGCCCGAGTTGATTGTGCGGGTTCACGCCCCGGCAGGGATTGCCGAGGGATTTATAAGGTCCGGTGAGGTAATCGGCAACGAACAGGCGCGCCGCATTCGGAGCCCAGCCGCTACTGCCTGAGCCCAGCAGGTAAACCTTTCCGTCACGCCGGAATAAAGCCGGAGCCTCCGTGGCATTCTCCACGCCATTCATCACAACATACTCGCCGGCGGGCTTCAGGCCGTCAGCTGTCAAGCGTCCGCAAACCAAGGGCTTGTCCTTCCTTACTGAGTCCGGCTTGCGCACAGCGATGTGATACGCCGCACCATCTGAATCCTGAAAGATCGCAAAATCACCGGAACCGGTTTCACTGCCCCCGCCGAGAAACTTCCCGTGATATTCGAACGGCCCGGTCGGTTGCGTGGCCGTTGCTACCCCGACATATGCTACCTTCGTTACGAGTTTGCCCTCGGGGCTGATTGGATCGTAGAGCTTGAAATACATAACAAACCGACCCGTGGCCGGAATGTAAATCACCTTGG
>CAZTEK010000041.1:0-10655 GCA_964612095.1 uncultured Verrucomicrobiota bacterium | reverse complement strand
AATCGTCACCGGGTTCAGGAAATTCAGGCCGAGCTGACCCGGCGCCGCGCTTAGATTCTTCGTTCGAAGAATCTATCATTTTAGCGTAGCTGAAAAACCATGCTCAAAACGTGTTGAATGAAAACATATTGCATAACAGAAAAATACTTGGGTTGCGGCTCCGCTGCCTTGGAGGATCCGCAGGACACTTTTTTGGGATGAAGTTTAAATTAAGGGAGAACGATATGAAAATAGGGATGTTTGCCGGCCTCTTTGCCGCTCTGTCTGCCTGCGGGGCCGCAGAGCGGCCAAATATTCTGCTGATTATGTCCGATGATCTCGGGATCCGTGATCTCGGCTGCTACGGCAGTGATTATTACCGTACGCCGAATCTGGATGCACTGGCCGGGCAGGGAATGCGCTTTACCCGCGCCTATGCCGCCTGCACCGTCTGCTCGCCCACCCGCGCCGCTTTGCTGACGGGACGCTACCCGCACCGCGTCCGGCTGACCGATGCGCTGCCGTGGGACCGGCTGTTTGAAAACCCGAAACTGATCCCGCCGGAGCATCTAAAAGAACTTCCTGTTGAGTTGCCGAATATCGCCAGGGCCCTGCGCGATTCCGGGTACCGGACGGCGCTGTTCGGCAAGTGGCATCTGGGTAATGAGCATGTTTTCTTCGATCAGAATGGGCATGACGCGTACGGGTTTGATGAGGCCTTTGATGCGCACTGGAAAATCATCAATACCGTGGATAAAGGGGTCGAGGTGCTGACGGAGCGCTCCCTGCAGTTTCTTGAAGAAAACCGGGAACGGCCGTTCCTGCTTTGCCTGATGCATCATACGCCGCATGTGCCGCTGGCCTGCCCGCCGAAATACGAGGCGCAGTATGACGGGGTGCCCAAAGGGGCGTTTCAGAAAAATCAGAAATATGCCGGCATGATCTCCCATCTGGACCAGTCGGTAAAAACTCTGCTGGATCAGCTCGATGCGCTGGGGCTCGCTCAGAACACCGTGGTCCTTTTTACTTCGGATAACGGCGGGCTGCAGACAGCAACGAGCAATCTGCCGTTTCGCGGAGGGAAGGGGGACTTGTATGAAGGCGGTCTCCGCGTTCCGCTCATTGTCCGCTGGCCGGGACGGATTGCACCGGGCTCCGTTTGCGAGGCGCCGGTCCACACCGCCGATTATTTCCCCACCTTTCTGGAACTGGCCGGGCTGGCCGCCATGCCGGAGGCTCATGTGGACGGCGCAAGCCTGCTGCCGCTCTGGAGCGGAAAACCGGCGGAGCCGCGCACCCTTTTCTGGCATTTCCCCCACCGTCAGAATCCCTCCTCGGTGGTGATGGAGGGCGACTGGAAGCTGGTCCACTTTGATTTGACCGGCAAAAACGAGCTGTTCGATTTGAAAGCCGATCCCGAAGAGGCCGCCGACCTGGCTGCGGCGTATCCTGAGCGGGCGGATCGGCTGATTAAAAAACTGGAGGCGCATCTGCAAGCCGCCGGAGCCCAGCGCATGCGGCCGAACCCGGAATGGGATCCCGCCCGCCCGTCGGGCAAACTGCGGAATTTCGGAACCTTTTATCCCTCCGGAGGAAACATCTACCGCGAGAGTAAGGAACCGCTGCCGGAATGGTTCCGGCAGAGCCCGGAGAAATAGTGCGTATGAAAAAGCCCAATATTCTTTTTATCCTGACCGATCAGATGCGCTCGACCGCCATGGGGTGCGCGGGCATCGAGAACGTCGAGACTCCGAACCTCGACCGGCTGGCGTCCGAAGGGACCCGTTTTACCAATGCGGTCGCCAATACGCCGTCCTGCGCGCCGTCCAGAGCTTCGCTGCTGACCGGTCTGCATGTGCTCAGTCACGGGGTCATCAACAACGAGCTTCAGGTGAAACTCGGCACCTGCACGCTGGCCGGGTCGCTGCGGGACAACGGCTACAAGTGCGGGTACATCGGAAAGTGGCATATCGACGGGGGCTCCAGAGAGCAGTTCACGCCGCCCGGCCCGCGCCGCCTCGGCTTCGATGATTACTGGGCCGTGGCCAACTGCACGCACGACTATATGCATGCGTTTTACTATGAAAACGACGACCCGCAGCCAAAATGGCATTCGGGCTACGAGCCGGTCTCCCAGACCGATCTGGCCCTGGATTTCATCCGCCGGAAAACTGCGGAGGATGATCCGTTCTTTCTGGTTTTATCGCTCGGCACGCCGCACGACCCTTATCAGCAAATGCCGCCCGAACTGCTGGAGCAATATGATCCGGAGAAAATCGAGTTCATGCCCTCGAACAGCCGGTACGTGCCCAACGAGATCCGTCTCGCCAAGCAGCAGATGCTGGCCGGATATTATGCCCATATCACCGCGCTCGACACCCAGGTCGGCCGTCTGCTGGCCCTGCTGAAAGAAACCGGCCTGGAGGAGGATACGATCGTGGTCTTTACATCAGACCACGGCGACCTGCTCGGCAATCACGATGCGTGGTTCAAGAGCCAGCCGTGGCGCGAATCGACAGGAATCCCACTGCTGATGAAGTGGCCCGGTCATATCCCGGCGGGACGGGTGAGCAACGGGCCGATCAGCATTATTGAAATGATGCCGACGCTGCTTTCGCTGACCGGTACGGACATCCCGTCCGAAGCGCAGGGCGATGACCTGTCCGCCTTTGTGCTGGGCGATGAGGCGGCGGCCCCCGATTCGGTCTTCATCAATTTTGTCTCCAAGGTGAACCTGATTCCCCATCCGCCTTTCCGGGGCGTGGTGACGGCCACGCATACTTATGCCGCCACCACCGAGGGACCCTGGCTCCTTTATGACGATCAGAACGACCCCTTCCAGCGGAACAACCTGATCACCTGGAGCAACCGGGACAACCCTGCGGTGGCGCAATTGCAGCAGACGATGCAGCAAAAGCTGGAAGGCTGGCTCGAAAGAACCGGCGATGCCTTCGAGGACGGGGGCGTGCTGAACGACCGCTATCAGCCGGGGCATACCGGCGGGATTCTTCCGCTGGAACGCGATCCGTTCTTTCCCTACGCAGACAATCAAGAAGACCGGCGGGCGGTTCCGTTTTCCAAATGAATGACCTGCGTCCGGCTTCGTCCGGCGCCACTGAAATGACAAAGGCGGTGACCTGTGAAAAAACTGATGGCAGGAATACTGGCGGCCGGCATGGCAGCCTGCGGGGAAGCCCGGCGGCCCAATGTGATTATTGTGCTGACGGATGACCACGGCTATGCCGACCTGGGCGCCAACGGGGTCGTGGATGATATCCGCACCCCGCATCTGGACCGGCTGGCGGCCGGTGGTGTCCGGATGACCTGCGGCTATGTCACCGGCCCGCAGTGTGTCCCGTCGCGGGCCGGTTTGATCACGGGACGCTATCAGCAGCGGTTCGGGGTCGATGCGAATGAATATGTTCCGATTCCGGCGGATGAGCCCACGATTGCGGAGCGCCTGCGCGATGCGGGATATGCCACCGGCCTGGTGGGCAAGTGGCATCTCTCGCCGCATCGTCTGGCCAGGGAGTGGATGAAAGACCATTATCCTGAAGGGCTGAAAAAAACGGGAATCTTCGAGGTGCCTGTTGATAAATGCCTTCCCTACATGCCGTTCAGCAAAGGGTTTATCGACTACTTCTGCGGCGAGCTGCAGACGTACCAGTGCAATTTCGATCTGGATGGAAACGATCTGCCCGGTCATCCCCGGCAGATCAAAACCGATGCGTATCGGATTGATGTCCAGACCGAGGCGGCGCTGACCTTTCTCAAGCGCCGTAAAGAGGTCCCGTTTTTCCTCTATCTCTCGTATTACGCGCCGCATGTTCCGCTGGAGGCGCCGGAAAAATATCTCAGCCGGTTTCCCGGCAAGATGCCCGAACGCCGCCGGCATGCGCTGGCCATGATTTCCGCCGTGGACGACGGGGTGGGGCGCATCCTGGACTTCCTCAAAGCGGAAGGGCTCGAAAAGGACACGATCGTTTTTTATCTTGGTGACAACGGGGCTCCCTGCAAACTGACGCGGCCCGATACACCGATCACCGGAATTCCGGGGCCGGAGTGGGACGGCTCTCTGAACGATCCATGGGTCGGCGAAAAGGGAATGCTTTCCGATGGCGGCCTGCGCGTGCCGTTTCTGGCTTCCTGGCCCGGCACGCTGGCACCGGCGGTTTACGATCAGCCGGTCAGTGCACTGGATATCGGGGCAACGATGCTGGCGGCGGCCGGTGTCGGAACGCAACCCGGCGAATTGGACGGGGTTGATCTGCTGCCGTTTCTTTCGGGACAAAAAAACGGACCGCCGCATGAGGCTCTTTACTGGCGTTTCTGGGGACAGGCCGCCGTCCGGGAAGGAAAGTGGAAGCTGATTGAACTCGAAAACGGGGTTCGTCTGCTCTTCGACATGGAAAGCTCTGAACACGAAAATAAAAACCGGATTGATGCGCATCCCGAAATTGCAGACCGGCTCGGTAAAAAACTTTCAAAGTGGTGCGCTCAGCTCAAGAGGCCCGGAATGCCCGATCGCTACGATCTCGAGCGCAAGTGGTATGAGCATTATTTCGGGGTTCAGTAAACAGACCCAACGTTTCCCCTGCGGGGTAAACGTTCGCTACATTGTAGGACCGCTTACCTGTATTCAGGAAGCGGTGGAGTGTAGAACCGCAACCCCGTATCCGGGAAACGGTGTGCAGTGTGTCGCCGCCCTGAAACTCCGTTCAGCTGCTTGAGAAACCCTCCGTTGCAGTTGGCGGAATTGTCATGAAAACTGGCAGAATAGTACCGGTGAGCGGCGTGAAGTGTGTGTTAGAACTTCTATGGGTTTGAGGGGTATTTTCCTGAAGAACGGCAAAACAAAAGGAGTTGTGCGATGAGAAAGAGAAGCGCGGCGGGTTGGCCAGCATCCTTTTACCGGGTCGATGTGTACAAGTAGGGAGGCTCTTTGTTGCTGGAATGGCATTTTAAAGTGTGCGGGCGCGCCCGCAGGACAACGAGTGAATATGAAGTTGATTGCAAAAATATTTAGGCTGGCCGCCGGAATACTGGCACTCATCCCGGGTGCCGCCGGGGCCTCGTATGCGTTGCCGGACGTTTTTCCGATCAACATGGGCTTTAAGACGCTTCTTTCGACTAACGGCGCCGTGAATCATGAGTTTGATACGCTGGCAAACGCCGGACGATATGCGGTGCACCATGGAAGTGTCTCGGCAATGGATCAAATTAAAACAAATTTTCCGAATGTGATCACTATTGCGATGAACCCCCGGGCGGTAGATAGCGAAAACCGATCAGTCGGCATCGATAGTGGTAAAACTGGAAATGTTTGGCCGGGGTTCTGGCTCTACAGGGCGGGATGTCTGCTGGGCTCCGCGATCAGCACGACCAACACCCAGATCGGTGTGGCGGACGCCACCCGTTTTACCACCAACGACTACGCACTCATTTATGAACGCGATGCGCTGGGGAGCCCGAAATTCCTTACTTCTGATGTGGGTGGAACAAACGGAACTTACGAATTTGTCAACGTGACGGGCGTCGATACGACGAATCATATTCTCACCGTGGTGCGGGGCCGAACGGGAACCACGGCAAAGAGTTTTACGGCAGGCCAGACTGCCGTCGCGGCCTTTATCCCGAATTGGCAGATCAACGGGAAAATATCCCAGATTAAACCGAATATGAGTCTGGTCTGTCCCCGTCATCCTGTAACGGGCGAAAATTGGGCTGAGTTTGCGGGGCGCGGCAGAGGAGCTGCCATCCGGGATGGTCTGAATGACGGGACGGAGTCGGATATTGTTTATTGTTTAGCTGGCGATGAGGCGGATGTGGATCTCGATCTTCAGCCGGACTGGGGATTTAAGAACGGGGTAAACGTCTACAGCCTAGGCTGGCAGGAACATGTGAAGATCGTGCGCGAAATCGCCGGCCCGGACAAGATCATCCAGCATGACTGTACCCGTGTGAGTGCCGGGTATCGAGGTTGGCGGTATGTCAACGGCGCGCAGTTTGAAACGTTTGGTGACGGCAATTCATTTTCGCAAATGTTCGATTTGCTTTCCCAATGGGTTGAGCATGCCGAAGTCAAGCCGGCGTTCAGCTACGGCTATTGCCGGGCTCCGACCACCACTTACGGCGGAGTGCTGCCCGATAACGACTGGATGTTTCGTAAGCAGTTTGCCGCCGGACTCATGGCCGGGATGCCGCATCCGTACGGTAGCGGTGAAAATATGGGGCTGTTTGATTGGGATGAACAGCGCGGCGGAAATCTGGACAACTATACCTGGCTGGGAAGAGCTCTAGAGTCGACTCAGCGTGATTTGATCGGTTTGAGTTCGACGAACCTTCTTGCGGCCGACACTTGGAATACAGTGGTTTCCAGCAACTATGCAGCAACCGTTTCGGGAGCGGTAGCCGACACGAACGGGATTGAAATCGCGGTAACTCAAATACCGGAGAATCAAGACAGAGACTGCGATGGGGTTAATCTCAAGTTGAATAGAGATTTCCTGTTGGTCGCCGGCAGGGAATACACACTGATTTTCGATGCAAAGGCTGATGACACAGCCGTCTATCAAGGCAAGTCCTATCCGGATATGCCGGTTTATATACAGATTTCAGAGCATGGAACCACCACGGAAAAAATGGGGGTCTGGGCCACCAGAAATTGGCGGACGTACCGGCTCAGTTTCGTTTGTGCGCCGAATCAGCATTTCCGGGTTGAGTTCGGGGTTGCTGAAGCGATTGGCAGAGTCTGGCTGAAAAATATTAAGCTTCACGAGGGCTGTGTGGATCGCCTCTCGAGGGATTTTGAAAACGGAAAGGTTTTCCTCAACGAATCTGAGACAGCGGATTGGGTTGTCAATCTGGGCACGAATAAGTATTGGAGACTTAAAGGAGATATTCGTCCCGATATCAACGACGGCAGAAAAGTCAGCGGCAGCCTTACCGTGCCCGCCCGTGATGCGGTGTATCTATTGAAAAGCCGTCCAGCGGGAGGGGCGGATTATTATGATCTGACGGTCACTGGCGGTAGTGGTAGCGGGTCGTATACCAACGGCGAGTCGGTGAATATTGTTGCGGAGGATCGGGTGGACGGGACTTTATTTGACCGGTGGACCGGCGATACCCAGTATGTGGCCAGCGTCAGCTCTTCGACCACCACGGTAACCATGTCCACACAGGCAGTCACTGTGGCGGCGTCCTACAAACCGATCCCGGATTCGGTCAGTGACCGTTGGAAAACCGATGCGTCTGGTAATTGGAATGATTCGGCTAACTGGGAAAATGGAAACGTCCCCGGCATTCCTGGCGGTTCCAACAGTTTGAATACAGCGACATTTGACATCACGCTCACGACAAACCGCACGGTTACCGTCGACGCTGATCGCAACATCAGCGGGATTGTGTTTGGGAATACCAGCACCAATGCGTACACGCTGATCGGCGGAACGATTAAATTGAGTAACGGCGGTGTGATTCAGACTCTGGCCGGAACAGGCAGTCACAATGAAACTGTTGCCTCGGCCATTATGATTATGGGGAATGGCGGGTCGGTAACCGTTCGCAATGGTACCGCCGGAAATACGGCAGGGTTGCTGATCACAGGAACTGTCTCAGGGAATTCGACAGCAGGCAATGTCTCCACGCTTTATCTCGACGGTGCGAACGGCACCACCTCACAAAACAATACGACAGCCGGTATTTCGGACGGAACTGCTGGCGGCGATTTAAAGGTCGTTAAGAATGGTGCGGGAGTATGGACCCTTAGTTTTGATTCGGCGGTAAGCACCTTCACGGGTGGATTGGATTTTAATGCGGGCACTATTCGTTTCTTTGGAAATCGTGTCGGAGGTTTCGGTGGAGGTGCCGTCATCATCGGCACTAACGTTACATTTAATCATGCCAATAGTACCCCGACATCGGTCATAACCAATGCGATGATGGTGAACGGCAATTTTACAATGAGCGGCGGAGCGAATGTGGAGTTTCGCGGAGCGATGGATCTCGGCGGAGCGATGCGGACAGTGACACAAAATGCCAATACAAATATCGTATTCTCCGGCGTGATCTCAAATGGCGGACTGATCAAAGCAGGCGCGGATCCGCTAACGTTGTCAGGAATCAATGTCTACGGCGGCGGTACGACCGTTTCAAGCGGTTCGCTGATTTGTATAGCTAATGGTTCTATGGGAACTAGCAATGTGACTGTGGCCGGTGGAGCGACACTAACACTCAGTGCAACCAATTGTGTCGGTGACACGGCCAGACTAATGCTGGCCACCAATGTTACTTTGAATCTCAACTTTACCGGAACAGATATTGTCAGCGGAATTTCACTGGACAACGGCGTGAGCTGGTTGCCGTTCGGCAGTTACACCGCCACACAACTGGATGCCCTCGGCAGCGGAACTTATAACGGCTCAGGCGTCCTCTTGGTTGAAGGCTTCGCCGATGACCCAGCGAGTACGCCGTACTCGTGGCTGGCGCAATACGGCCTCACCAACTTCAACGCCGATGCGATGGATGATGCCGACCGCGACGGACTGCTGACCTGGCAGGAATATCTTGCGGGAACCAATCCGACGAATCCGGCTTCGGTTTTTGAAATCACCGGCAGCAGTGTGAATGCTCAAGGAGCTGTCATCCGCTGGGCAAGCGCATCGAACAAACTCTACAACCTCAGCCGGACGACCAATTTAATGAGCGGCTTTTCCGTGCTTGCGGGCGCGAGCAACCTGCCTGCCACCCCGCCGGAAAATGTGTTTACCAATCCGGTGCCGAACGGTACCGCAGCTTTTTATAAAATCAGCATACAGGAGTAGTGTATTGAAAATCTCGTTAAAATGCAGTCAGAGAATACCAAACCATCTGGTATGAAATTGAAGTCAAGTAGTCAGGAGATCAAAGGAAGAATAAAAAGGAGAAACCCCGTGATTAAGAATAAAACCAGCTCACTCGTCCGGGGCGTGGTGACGGCAACGCATACCTATGCCGCCACGACCGAGGGGCCCTGGCTTCTGTATGACGATCAGAACGATCCTTTTCAGCGGAACAATCTGATCACCTGGAGCAATCGCGACAACCCCGGCGTGGTACCGTTGCAGCAGACGATGCAGAAAAAGCTGGAGTACTGGCTGGAACGGACCGGCGACGCCTTTGAAGACGGGGGTGTGCTCAACGATCGCTATCAGCCGGGACATACCGGCGGGGTTCTTCCGCTGGAAAGAGATCCGTTTTTCCCTTATGAAGACACTCAGTCCGACCGGCTGGCGGTTCCCTTTTCCAAGTGAAACTGAACCGTATCTAGTGAAGATTAGTGGTTCCAATTTCCTTTTTAGGTTTACCCAAGAAATGCAGGACCGTTTACCCCTATCCGGGAAACGGTGAAATATCAACGCTTCCTGAATACAGGGTTGCGTTCGCTACAATGCAGGATCGGAAACCTCTGATATCAAGTTCGCATGATCTTTGGTTTTTATTACCGTGCCTGTCATGCGCGGCTGAGAAAATCTTTTTCTTTGTGGATGCGACGGCGGCCGCGTCTCTCCCTCTCCAACCTTGCGGGGCCACCGGCCCCGACTACAGAATACAACCCTTCAGGCTACAGAATACAACCCTTCAGGCTGCGAGGTGTGCGCGCTTTATACCGAGTATTATGCGCGATTGGTATGAAACGGTGATCCCCTCAATTTGGCAGGATCGTTCTAAAAGTTGGCAGAAAACTACGGGTAATATTCCGCCGGGTTTTGTTTAATCATGATGAAGCTTGGGATTTATAACCAACAAGGAGCCGTAATGAAGATGAAGCAATGTCTGGCGGGCGCAGTGATGGTATTGGCCGGTGCGGTGATGGCGGAGGAGATTTTCAGGGAAGGATTTAATTCCGGATTTGTGCCTCCCTATCAGACCGGCTCCGGAACCTTCGGGTTCCAGTTTGTCAATCATGCGCCCAACGGCACTCACGGACTGAACGGCACCGAGGGAGACGGCTACGGGTTTCAGAACAGCAATAATCCGCAAGGGGGAGCCCCGTCGTCGGTCATCGGACGGATGACGGTTGATCTCGGGACGGTGAAGGAAGCCGGGTTGGAGTATGTGTTCACCGGAGATTTCGCCTGGCGCTTCGGAACCCCGGCCTGCGCAAAGGATCTTTTTGTCGCGAAAGACCGGACCGGATTCCGGATCGGGGAGCAGACCCGCGGAGCGGAGGGTAACTGGAAGATCGGTAATGCGGCGGAGAAGGTTTGGAGTACCTATACCGTCCGGTACACCACGAAAGAGGCCGATGTCGGGGAAAAGATCGAATTTGAGATCCAGCTGGTCGATAACAATCAGGCGGCCGGCCTGACGCAGCTGCTGACCGATAACTGGAGGGTGCAAATCTTATCAGGGAATGGTGTCCTAGGAGGAAGCATATCCTCCCAGATGCTTTGTAACGAACCGGTGATCGCCGGGGTTTTTCGCTGAGAGAATGCAGTAAAGACAGCTTCTGAAAATGGCAGGATTGTTATGAAAGTTGGCAGAAAAATACCGGAATTATTTTGGCCCATCGTGTTTAATAGCGTTGGTTTAGAAGAGGGTGTGCGGCGGACAGGCTGTCCGTTTCACGAAATATAAACAGTCCGGAACCCAGAAAACAAGGAGAAGAAAAGATGAGAAAGAGTTATAGACAGAGA
>CAZTEK010000040.1:0-10757 GCA_964612095.1 uncultured Verrucomicrobiota bacterium | reverse complement strand
GTCTTTCCCGTTCCTGCCGATGCATTAAAAATCATATTCATTGCGGCGGATTATGAGGAGAAAAGAGGAAGATTGGAATAGTGGAATAGTGGAATGTTGGGTGGACAGCAACGCGCTGCTCTGGCGCGTATCGCCAGAACTCAACCTGAAAGTCGCCTTCGGCTTCGGCGTACTCTGTACCCTCTGGTTCGCCTGGCGCGGATCATCTGTTGAGCAACGAAAAGTAAGCATCCACTAATCTTCACTAATCAGCACTAATAGAATCTCATCTCCAAAAATCAGTGTCGATTAGTGCGAATTAGTGGATAACATATCCCCATGAAATTCGATCTGCTGATTAAAAACGGAACCGTGCTGGACGGAACGGGTGCGGAAGCAATTCGTGCCGACATTGGAATTTGCGGCGAGCGGATTGTCGAGATCGGCGATCTGTCTAAAGCAGAAGCAATAAAAACCATTTGCGCGATCGAGCTTTTGGTTTTACCGGGTTTTATTGATGTTCATTCCCACTCGGACGCTTATCTGCTGATTGAGCCGCGCGCTTCGAGCAAGGTGTTTCAGGGAATCACCACCGAAGTATGCGGCAACTGCGGCGCGTCGGCCGCGCCGCGCCTCGGCGACGCGAAACTTCCGTCCGACTGGCAGGATAAGCCGTTCCCCGGAACGTGGCGTACCGTCGCCGAATACCGAAAACTATTTGATCAGGCAAAGCCCGCCGTGAACGAGGCGCTGTTGATCGGCCACAATACACTGCACCGTGGCGTCAGCGGCTATGAGCCGCGCGGCGCGACACCGGACGAACTGAAAGAAATGTGCCGCGCACTGGAACAAGCGCTCGACGAAGGCGGATGCGGTCTGAGCACCGGACTGATTTATCCGCCCGCCTCCGCCGTGCCGTCCGATGAAATCATCGCGCTGGCGAAAGTCTGCGCCGCGAAAAATAAAATCTACACCTCGCACATGCGCAGCGAAGGTAAGCAGTTGATCGAAGCGATAGACGAAGCACTCAACATCGGCCGAACGTCCGGCGCGCGGATTGAAATTTCGCATCTGAAAACGTCGGGTAAAGACAACTGGCATAAGCTCGACGCCGCGCTGGCAAAAATTGAAGCCGCCCGCGCCGAAGGGATTGAAGTCGCCGCCGACCGGTATCCGTATACCGCCGCCTGCACCGATCTCGATATTATTCTACCCGACTGGGTGCTCTTCGACGGCAAGGCCGCCGTACTGGCGCGGCTGGCTGATTCCAAGGTTCGGAAAAAAATCCGCGAGGAAGTCCTCGAAGGGCGCGGCGAATTCGGCTTCAACACCGTGATGATCGGTTCGGTTGAAAATCCGCTGTTTCATACCTTTAAAGGTATGAAAGTAGATCAGGCAGCCAAACTGCTCGGCATGGAGCCGGTGGATGCGCTGCTGCACATTATTGAAAAGGACGAACTGCGCACGGGCGGAATTTTCTTCGGCATGTGTGAAGAAAATATGTGGAAGATTCTGGCGCAGCCGTGGGTGATGATCGGCAGCGATGCGTCGCTGCGCGTACCGGACGGAATTCTGAGCAAAGACCATCCGCATCCGCGGGCTTACGGAAGTTTCACCAAACTGCTGCGCGCTTCGCTCGACGGACAAACCGTTACGCTTCCCGAAATGATCCGTAAGATGACTTCCCTGCCCGCCGAACACTTCCAGCTGAACGGCCGCGGCGTGCTGAAGAAAGGTAACTTCGCCGACGTGGTGGTTTTTGATCCGGCAAAGGTGAAAGAAAACACAACCTACGCGAAGCCACACCAGCTTTCCGAAGGGGTCGTCGCGCTAGTCGTTAACGGTACGTTAACCATTGAAAATGGTGCGTTGACCGGAAAACGAAACGGCATGTTTTTAGATTAAAATCCCGAAGCACGTTCAACGTGGCGGCGAATCAATCTTTACGCATTATCCAACAAAAACGCCCATGTCGCGGAATTTGGCGTAGCGAGCGTCCATGAGTTGTTCAGGCGTTTGCTTCTTAAGCTCAGCAAGGTTACGCAAAAGTACGACTTTGAGATTGTCCGCAGCGGCCTTTTGATCGGTGTGCGCACCGCCTTTTGGCTCAGGTATAATTTCATCGGCTAGCTTATTTTCAATGAGGTGCTGAGCCGTGATCTTGAGCGCTTCCGCTGATTTATCGGCATAGGCGCGGTCTTTGAAAAGAATCGCGGCGCAACCTTCAGGCGAAATAACGGAGTAATAGGCGTGTTCACAAATTAAAATGCGATCACCAATCCCAATTCCCAATGCTCCGCCAGAACCGCCCTCTCCGATGATGGCCACGATGATCGGCACCCGGATGTTGAACATTTCGCGCAAATTGACTGCAATCGCTTCAGCAATGTGGCGCTTTTCAGATTCAAGACCTGGAAACGCGCCGGGAGTGTCAATGAGTGTAACCACTGGCACATTAAACTTATCAGCCAGACGCATAAGGCGCAGGGCTTTGCGGTAACCTTCCGGATAAGCACAGCCAAAGTTACATTCCAAATTGCTCTTGGTGTCGCGCCCTTTCTGAGAGCCCATGATCATAATCTTCTGGCCATCTATTTTTGCAAATCCGCCGATGATGGCACGATCGTCACCATGAATACGGTCGCCATGAATTTCGACGAAGTCGGTGGTCATGTTCCGGATGTAATCCAACGTGTACGGGCGATCGGGATGGCGGGCGACCTGAACTTTCTGCCATGCAGTCAGGTTGCCGTAGATCTGGCCGCGGGTTGCGGCGATCTTTTCCTTCATCAGCTCAATCTCGTGCGAGACGTCGATATCCTGCTTCTTGCTGAAGTTCTCCAGCTCATGCATTTTCTTCTCGAGTTCAAGCACCGGTTTTTCAAAAGACAGTGTAAAAGGTGGCATACTTACTCCGTTTTTATTCGCTGATGATAACTTCCGTCCCACGCGGGATCAGCAGATAGAGTTCTTCAACATCTTCATTCAACATTCGAACACAACCGTTACTGGTTTCGGCGCCAATGCTGTCGCGTGCCGGGGTACCATGAATACCAAAACCTTTGATTTCCGGACGGGTCGAGTCCTGAATAGACATCCAGCGGGTGCCGAGCAGGTTGCGCGGGTCGCCGAACGGGATGATACCGCCGCCCGGCGGAGTCCAGTCGGGGTTAGTCTGATGCACCACCGTGCGAAACGTACCAAGCGGCGTTTTGCCGTTCATGCCGAGTCCGGCAATATAACGTTTGAAGGTCTTGCCGTTCATGGTCAAATCGACGGTTTTGGCGGATTTACTCACATTCAGAACAAACGGCGCGATAGGCATAAGCAATCGTCCGCCCGGATAAATGTTATTGTTTTCCATTTTGTTCATCTTGCGGATCAGATCGACCGTGGTCTTGTTCAACCGCGCAATTTTATCAAGCGAGTCGCCAGGCTGGATGACATAGCTCTTTTTTTCAGGCATCGGCGTCGGGGAAAGGAAAAGTTGCACATTGATACGGCCCTGAACGCGTAAGGCGTTGTTTTTCAGATTTTCTTCCGTGGCGGTCGCCACCACTTCGCTGAGTAGATCGCGGGCTTGCAGCAAACTGCCGGAGGCAGCCAAACTCTGGGCGCGGGTGAAAAGCTGCTGAGCCTTAAAATCGACATCGGAAACCGCCGGAATGGCCGGAGCAATCGGTGCCGGCGCTGGAGTCACTGACTTAACGGGCTGAGTCGGCTTTTCCTGAACCGCCGGTTTTTGTTCGGGAACTTTGACCGAACGGCTATCCATCCACAAACACAGGCCTATCACGGCTACGGTTACAGCCAATACGATCAATGCGGTCAAAATAAACCTTCTCGGAGGCTTACGTTGTTCGTCATACGGTTTTAAAAAAATATCTGCCATTTTTATGTCCTGAATCTCTGCAATTGGGTGGGGAAATTAATTCAAGCGGCTCTCTTTTGCAATTCATTAAAAAACGGTTATGATCTCCCCACTTATGAGAACTGCAACCCAAGATATCAACGGAACCCCGACCGAAATGACTTTCGGCGTACAGATACTGCTCATCGCCAACATCGCCGCCTACGTCATCGAACACCTTTTTGGATTTCCCCTCAGTAATTTCGGGGCCCTGCACGCCGACTGGTGGAGCACCTACAGCATCTGGAACCTCGTCACCTATCTATTTATCCACAAAGGCTTCTGGCATTTGTTTTCCAACATGATGGGACTTTACTTCCTGGGCCCGGAAACCGAACGGGCACTCGGCACCAACCGCTTCTTCGCCCTCTACTTCCTGAGTGGCATACTCGGCGGACTTGGCTGGTCACTGCTCTCACCTTACGGTTCTTGTATTGGCGCCTCTGGTGCCATCTTTGGCATCCTCGGCGCCTACGCCGCACTTTATCCTAAGCGCGAACTCATCATCATCTTTCTACCTTTTGTACCGATCAAAGCCTGGCTCTTCGTTCTGCTGCTCGGCGCCTACGAATTCATGCATACGCTCGCTGGCCCCGGCGGAGGCATCGCCAACGCCGCGCATCTTGGCGGCGGTATCGCCGGATACATCTACGCCACCATCATCGGACGTCCGGACCTCCTGCATAAAATGAAAGAAAAGTTCCGTCCGAGAGAAAAACCGCCCGTCAGCCGCGCCGAAATCGACCGTATTCTCGACAAAGCCGCCCAGCGAGGTATGCACACGCTGACGAGCCACGAACGCGACCTGCTCAAACGCGCCGGGAGACAGTAAAGATAACTCTGCAATGAAACCGATCTCGTATAGCAAGCTTTGGAAGAAAAGCTTCTTCCATGTTGATCAATGGGGCCGTAGTTCTTTTAGGCTACTACTCGTCGGGCTGTTCTTTGCGACCGTTTGGTGCGTATCGTCATCTGTCCAGATACCAGCTTCCGTGTTTCGGGCCATTCTTCGCTTTGGCGTGCTTGGAAAACATCGCCCCGGACAGTTTTGAAAAGGTCGTCGGCATCCTCCAGACCTTTTTCAGACCGATGGTCGAGGCTCAACTATCCGGTAAAGTATTTGCCGCCCGTTGGAACATCGCCACCCGTTGGATGAGCAATCTGTAAAAACGCATATTCGCCCCGCGCTCTGAACTTGGATTAAGAATCAGAGTTAATCCAAGACGGCGTGTTTCTTGGATTACGAGGCAGGGGCCTTACTGTCCCCAAAAATCCGACTTTGTGGGACAAAACCAGTCCCGACCAGTCCGGGGAACATGAGGGCAAGACCTTCACGGAACCATTGAAAACAGGGCTTAGAGTCGCAGTCAGTCCCGTTGAGGGACAAGGAGAGAGGTGGTGCCGGGGGAGGGACTCGAACCCTCACGATATTACTCGGCAGATTTTGAGTCTGCTGCGTCTACCAATTTCGCCACTCCGGCATTCTTTTTTCTCACTCAATTCCACGAAGGATTTTTCTGCCTACGGCAGATCCGCTGGGGCGGAGAGTCTGCTGCGTCTACCAATTTCGCCACTCCGGCTTCGTGAGAAGGGAGGAAGATAGGAAAATGTCGAATGACGAACAAGGAATATCGAATGGAGAAGTGAAAAAACAACTCCTCAATCCTAAACGCCCCTCCTCCAGTCCTCCCTTATTTCAATATTCCAACCCCCTCTACTGTCCGGTCATTTCGTCATAAAACTTGATGAAGTCGTTCTTTTTATCGCTTTCGCGCAACGCCATGGCAGAGCGCGGATGCTGATTCATTTGGCCGGCAATCATGTAGGGAATGCTATAGCCCCAGTCGATGGTTTCGCGCAACGGCAGCGTCAGCTTTTCGACTGCTTCGATGATTGGCCGCTGTTTAAATTTCGGGTTGCGCAGGAAGCCGAGTAGCAGTTCGGTCGGGCAGTTGCCTGCACCGCGGCCGAGGCCGTCAATGGTCGAGTCAAGCATGGTCGCACCGTGAATGGCGGCGAAAATGGTGTTGGCATAGGCCATTTGCTGGTTGTTGTGCGCGTGAATTCCAACCTGTTTTCCCTCGCCCATCGCGGCGATGTAACGGCGAAGCAGATCGTCGATCTGCTCAAAATAGAGCGAACCGAAGCTGTCGACGAGGTACACCATATCGGTTTCGCTTTTGCCGATCAGCTCAAGACCCTTGTTCAATTCGAACTCCGGTACGGTGGAAATCGCCATCAAATTGACGGAGGTTTCATAGCCTTTATCCTTGGCATCCTTGACCATATCAAGCGCGGCCGGGATCTGATGGATGTAACAGGCAACGCGGACGAGGTCGATCAGGCTTTTTTCACACGGAACGATATCGCTTTCATTGGTACGGCCAACATCGGCCATCACGCTGAACTTGATATTCTTTTCAACGCCGTCGAAAAAGCGGTTCAGATCGTCTTCGTCGCAGGATTTCCAAAGTCCGTATTCCTCAGGGCTGAACAATTTCTTGTCCGCCTTGTAGCCGAGCTCCATGTAGTCCACGCCCGCGGCAACCAGCGCCTTTTGAACGCCGAAAACAAATTCATCACTAAACCGGTGATCGTTCATCAATCCGCCGTCGCGAATGGTGCAATCGAGCACTTTCAGTTGCGGCCAGTAATCCACCCACCCTGCACTGGTATCCTGTTGTTTGGTCATTTTTTTCTCCTGTTTAAATTCTCCGCTCTTCGCGGCCTTTATTTTTATTTCCATCCGTTTAAGCGCTTCGTTACGATCTCCGGTCTGAAGCGATTCGGAATACTGCACGCCAGCGATCTTCTGCCGCCAGTAGTAGATTCCACTGCGCAATTTTAAGTTTTTGATCCCAGATCCTTCAAACGTTGCCATAGCGCATCACCAATGTGAACAACTTTTAATATTTATGATGCACATATGATGCGCTTTTGTTTCGTGGCGTCAACCTTATATTCCAAATTGTTTGAATCAAAATCTCCATTACTTCATCATCCGGCATTCCAACACTCCATGGAGGTTATTAATGGCGCATATCATCGTTCCGGAAGCTGAAAAACTGCTCGATCAGGAAATTAAGGTTCTCGATAAAGGATTTGTCCGCCTAGTCGACTATATGGGCGGCGACACCCGTCTTGTCCAGACCGCGCGCGTCTCCTATGGCGAAGGAACCAAAACCATCCGCCAGGATGCCGGCCTCATCGACTATCTCCTGCGCCACGAACACACCTCGCCTTTCGAACATGTCGTCTTCGAACTCCACTGCAAAATGCCCATCTTCGTCGCTCGTCAATGGATTCGCCACCGCACCGCGCGCCTGAATGAAATCTCCGGCCGCTACAGTGTCATGAAAGATGAATTCTATCTGCCACCACGCGATCAAATTAGCCTGCAAAGCACGGACAACAAACAGGGCCGCGACAAAGAAGCGGTGCCGGTTGAATTGCAGGACAAGGTGCTCGCGCTACTCAAAAAAGATCAGTCTGCCAGCTTCGCCAACTACACAGAAATTCTGAACGACGGCATCGCCCGCGAGCTGGCCCGCATCAACCTGCCGCTCTCCATGTACACCGAGTGGTACTGGCAGATGGATCTCAAAAACATGCTACACTTTCTCAAGCTACGCATGGACTCGCATGCCCAGTGGGAAATTCAGGAATACGCCCGCGCCATCGCCAAGATCGTTAAAGCAGTCTGCCCATTGGCCTACGAATCCTTCGAACGCCACATTCTGCGCGGTGCAAAATTCTCGAGCGACGAAATCGCCGCCATCAACGCGCTACTGGCCGGTAAACCAAACCCACTTGCAGACCGTCGTCTTGCCGAGTTTGAAGATAAACTCAGGGGCAATCTGTCGCTCTTTGAAAAACCGGCGGAGTAATTTCCAAACACTGGAAAATTAGGCGGTGAAACTCATGTGTGAGCGGTAGTAGGCCAGTTCAGCGGCGGAAGCAACGATGTCGTAGCAAGCGTCATGCTGTCGCAGGCGGCGCAAATCGGCTTCCGGGAAATATTTTTTAATCGTATGCGGATCGTCTTTTTTAAATTCTTCGCCGTTCGTCAAATCAAGCCACTGGATTTTTAATGCAGAAACGTCCAGCAGGCGGTAGTGAAGCCGCCCGGCAAAGGTAGGTAGAAATTTGCGAGCAAGCATCCAATCGGTATGAATACTGTTTCCAGCCAGAAGAGGACGCTTCTGAATCGTTTTGGTCGGCGTACCGCACCACCGGTCAAGGAAGGCGGCCAGCTTGGCGTCAACTTCATCCACTGGCACGGCCGAGCGTGACTGGCATTTTTTAACCAGATCGGGAATGTTTTTCTGCACCCAGGGGCTGATCAATGCGTTTTCAGGCAAGCGAATGTGAAAATTCAGATCCTCTTCTGGCGGCGTAATTCGCTTAAGATTCTTATCTGTCAGCATGACAGCGACCTGAAGCAGAAGCGCCTCGTCGAGTTCGAGCGAAGTAAACTCGGTATCGAACCAGACATAGGCGGTTGATTCTTTTCGGCTCATTTCTTCTTCGCTTTAAGAATATCGAACGTATCCGAAGCGATAACTTTCTCTTCATCCGTATGGATAACGAGCGCTTTCACCTTCGAAATCGCAGACGTAATTACTGTTTTATTGGCCTTGTTAGCCCGCTTATCAACTTTGACACCAAGAAATCCGAAATTGGCCAAAACCTTTTCGCGAACCAGAGAAACGTTTTCGCCGATGCCAGCCGTGAAAACAATCGCATTCACACCGTTCATGGCCGCCGCGTAGGCTCCAATATATTTCTGAATGGAATACACAAAAATCTCAAGTGCTTCAATACAGCCCTCGTAACCTTTCTCAACCCCATCAATTACATCACGCATATCGCGCTGACCGCAAAGGCCCAATAACCCGCCCTGCTTGTTCATCATGGCGCTGACCTGTTCAGCGCTCAGCCCCTGTGTTTCCATGATATGCAGCGGGATGTAGGGATCGAGATCGCCGGAGCGCGTGCCCATCAGAATGCCAGCCAGCGGCGTGAGCCCCATAGACGTATCCACCGATTTACCGCCTTCAAAAGCGGCGATTGATCCGCCATTGCCAAGATGACAGGTGATAATTTTCAGTTTTTCAAACGGGCGCTTCAATTCCTTAGCCGCCATCTTTGCGACGTAGCCATGCGAAGTGCCATGAAAACCGTAACGCCGAATTTTATGAGTGGTATACTGCTCCTTCGGCAATCCGTACAGATACGCTTTGGGCGGCATGGTTTGATGAATAGCCGTATCAAACACGGCAATCTGCGGCATATCGGGATACAACTCATAAATAGCCTGAATACCCATCAAATTAGGAGGATTATGCAAGGGAGCTAACACCGAGTTTTTGCGGATTGCAGCGACCACATCACCGGTAACCAAAACCGATCCGGTGAAATCCTCACCGCCATGCACCACGCGATGTCCCACACCGGACAATTCACTCAGGCTCTTCAGCAGACCCTTCTCAGAATCCGTCAACAGTTGAAAAATGGCATTGATCGCTTTTTTATGATCCGGCAATTCCAGATATTGGTGCTCCTTTTCACAACCAGGTTTTTTGCAGTCCACGCTGGCACCGGAAATACCAATGCGTTCAGCTCCGCCCTGCGCCAAAACGGTAAAATTATGATCGCTACCGACCGACTCATAGAGTTTGTATTTGATGGATGATGAACCTGAGTTGATGACTAGAATTTTCATTTTACACCTATTTGTGAATATTATTTTAGAGACTGCACCGCCGTTATAGCTACAACACCAAGAATGTCTTCTGCACTGCAACCACGGGAAAGATCATTGACCGGTTTTTTCAACCCCTGAAGCACTGGGCCGTACGCTTCAGCACCACCAAGACGTTGCACCAGCTTATAGGCCATATTGCCCGCATTAAGGTCAGGGAAAATTAGTACGCGAGCTTCACCAGCCAATTCGCTCTGCGGTGCTTTGCTTTTCGCTACTTTAGGCACAATGGCCGCATCAACCTGTAATTCGCCATCCAGCTTAACCGGAGCGTTAGGTAATTTAGTCTTCAGCAATTCTTTAGCTTTGACCGTCGCTTCAATCACCTTATCGACCAGCGGACTGGAAGCCGAGCCTTTGGTTGAATAGGAAAGCAACGCGACATTGGCCGGAATATTAAACTGCAAGGCCGTCTGGGCGCTTTGCACGGCGATCTGTGCCAATTGGTCCGCATCGGGATTCTCGACCAAACCACAGTCAGAAAAAATGTAAGGGACATTGTTTACGCACATAAAGAAAACGCTAGAGATAATGGCACCTTTTTCAGCGGATTTTATGATTTGCAAAGCCGGACGTACCGTATCAGCAGTGGAATGCGCCGCGCCAGAAACCAATCCATCCGCTTCACCGTTCTGCACCATCATCATGCCAAAATAGTTCACGTGCTTGACCGCTTCGCGCGCCTGCTCAAGGGTAATCCCTTTGCTTTTACGCAATTCATAAAAAGCAGCCGCATAACCTTCGAGCTTATCAGAGGTTTGCGGATTAATAACGGTTACACCCTTGCCGACCCGGGCAGCGACCTTGTCATCGCCCAAAACAACAACCTTTGCGATCCCCTCTTCGGCAATCATGTTTGCGGCTACGGTAACGCGCTCATCTGCCCCTTCAGGCAATACGATCGTCCGCTGATTTGCTTTGGCTTTATTAATAACCGACTGAATAAACTCACTGCGACTCATTTTTCAAAACCCTTTCCATTGATAATAAAATCACACTAAACAAATAAAAAGCCCCCTAAGCTATTGCTTAAGAGGCTTTTTTCATGGCAATTCTCCTGCTGGACTTGCTTTTAGCTTTCGACTGGTGCAGAAGCTTCAACCC
>CAZTEK010000039.1:0-10928 GCA_964612095.1 uncultured Verrucomicrobiota bacterium | reverse complement strand
TTTCTGGCGTAGTTTTATCGTTTTATTCGTGGTGCTTCTGGCCGTTTTTAGCGGACTTTTCTATAAGAGTTTTTTGCCGGGGCAAGTGCTGTAAAGATGAAGGTTTTTAATGGGCATCGACTGCGGTCTTAGTTTACTCTGGAAGCAGTTTTATCGCGGAGAAACATTGTGAAAAAAGCATTAATAACAGGTGTTAGCGGACAGGACGGATCCTATCTGACCGAATTCCTGTTGAAAAAAGGGTATGAAGTTCATGGAATGGTGCGCCGATCCAGCTCGTTTAACCGATCCCGGCTGGAATCGTTCTATCGTTCAGAAAATAAAGTGGTTCCGTTTTATCTTTATTACGGCGATATGAGTGACCCCGTGGCGTTACGCAAGATCGTTGAGCAAGTGCAGCCGGACGAGGTGTATAACCTCGCCGGACAGTCGCACGTTCAGATTTCTTTGGAAATGCCCGAGTATACGACCGATGTAAACGGAACTGGCGCGTGCGCTTATGGGTCGCGAGTAGCAAGAGCAGAGCAGTGGGATTAGGACTAGTGATGGAGTTTCCAGGCGTAGTACAGAAAGGTAAAATGAAAGAAATATTTGACGATTATGTTGTGCAATCCTTTGGTGAAGAAAAGCAGGCCGTTTTTAAATTTAAGCAGTTCGAAAAAAATTACCAAAAATACTTTCCTGAGAATTACCGTGCCAAATTACTCGATATAGGAATTGGCCGTGGCGAAATGCTTACCATGATGAAAAAATGGGGGTACGAGAATTGTTTAGGTATCGATATATCTCCATCAACAGTTAAATTCTGCAAAAACATTAAGCTTAATGCATTACTGGTTGACAGCAGTTTTGATTATCTGAAAGAACACGAAGAGCAATATGACGTTATTACTATGCTGGATGTGCTGGAACACATAAAAAAACAAGAGATAATCCCATATCTAAAGGCGCTGAAGGCCGCTTTAATTGAAGGCGGAGTTTTAATTGTTCAAGTGCCAAACGCGCAATCGCCAGATGGACAATTACATCGCTATAATGATATTACGCATGAGGTTAGTTTCGGTGAGCACAGCTTAGCTCAAGTGTTGTTAGCCGCTGGGTTTACGAAGTTTAAATTTCATGGCTTTGAACAGTTTGTTTTTGGCACCTTAATGGAATATGCGAGGCGTTTCGTGAGAACTCTGCATTGGGTAGCCGTAAGGCTGTTGCGCGGCGCTGATGGTAATGTGAATCCACGGATCCTTAATCCGATATTTTATGCAGTTGTATATAAATAATCGAAATGCCTGGGCGCTCCGTGTGGCAACTCTTTGCCTCCTCGGCAGATAAAGGTGTAAAAAAATGTGATGAAAAATACCGGTATCCAATCTAGCTATTATGATGCTCATGCACGGCTTGAAGCTGAGCAAGCGGCAGCTTCGGAGATGCCGGCATGTTTTTCTGCGCCTGACTCAGTGGAAGCCTGGCGGCACCGGCGGATGTATAAGATGCTAGATCCGCTGATTAAGGCCAGCCCTGACAGCACATGGATTACGGTGGGCGATGGCAGTTATGGTTCAGATGCTTATTATCTCGAGCAACAGGGAGTTAATGTACTGGCGACAAGCCTGACGGACAGTTCATTAAAAATTGCCAAAGAGAAGGGTTTTATTCAGAAGTATGCCGTGGTGAATGCCGAGCAGATTCCCTATGCCGACGATGTGTTCGACTTTGTGCTGTGTAAAGAGGCCTACCACCATTTCCCGCGCCCGGCCATAGCCTTTTACGAAATGCTGCGTGTGGCGAAGAGCGCTGTGGTTTTGATTGAGCCGTATGACGGTCCGAAGCGTTTTTTGGACAGGATCAAGGATCCGATGAAAAAGCTTTTGTGGGGCAGGGGGGAGACGATTCATTTTGAACCTTGCGGGAATTACATTTATCGGATACACCCGCATGAGATTGGTAAAAAACTTACTGCACTCGGGTGTTCGGCGGTGGTTTATAAAAAGTTTAATGATATTTATCTGCCTCGGAGCCGTTTCGTAAGGGCGGGGGCTTCTTTTGGGTATGCCGTAACGAGGCTCATTATTTTTCTCCAGAATATTCTGTGTACACTGAGGCTGTTGAATCAGGGGTCGGTTGCAGTAATTGCTTTCAAAGGAGCTCTGCCAGATGTCTTGGAAAAGAATCTTCGGCGAGCAGGGTACCGGATGGATGTCTTGCCGATCAATCCCTATACAGTAAATGAGAGCGAGGGTTGAGTGGGTGCGAGGATTTCTATCTTACAGACCGGACGTCTGGGTGATTTGTGGTACACGGCACCTCTGGCTAATTGGTTGCACGGACAAGGTTATGAGGTTGAGGTGGTGTACGATCAATCATTTGGGAATCCATTTTCCTTTTTCCCGTATATAAAGCCGTGTCCCGTTATCCTGCCGCGCTACTGCGCGAAAAATATCCGGTGGGGACATGTTTATAATGAAGCGGTTTGGCAACTTACCTGGCTCCGGAAGTTGAAAGCAGAAGGTCGGAAAGTGATTTGGAATGAAGTGTTCCCTTTCCGGTGGTTGCAGGCACATCAGAAGGGCGTGCCGTATGTGGAGTATTGGTACCGCAACTATCCCCAAATCGATTTTCGCCGCGCGCCAACATCGCTGAAAATCAGCAACGAGAAAACCATTCTTGTTTTTTTGGAAAGCCAGTCGGTCAGTTTTCGAAAGGATCAATCATACTACGATTGGATTTTTGGCAATCTTGAGAAGCTTGCTGAAGTGACTGGATACAGGCCGATCATAGTGGCTTACGGGAATCAGCCAGACCATTCTGTTTATGAGACCTGGAGAGGTTCACTGGGTGAATACCAGCAGTTAATCGCTCGGTGCGGCATCATATACGGCATCATTACCTCTTCACATGTGCTGGGCCAATTATTGGGAAAGCCGGTTATTTCACTCTATAAGAAAAAACAATCGATAGTAGATACCATCGGCGGGGAGTTTGTTGCCCTGTATGAAGGGGACGAGCTTCCTGAGAAAATTGAAACAATCGATTGGAGCAGAAACGAGTTTAAACAATGAAGATTCCAGTTGCATTCGCTCCGGCATGTTTTCAGAAATTTTATGGTGAATACCGTGATAAAGCTTTTTCCATGCTAGATGTAGGATGCGGAAACCATGCGGTAAGCAAAGCAAAAAAATGGTTTAAGAATTGTGCGTACTCTGGGGTGGATCGAGACAACTATAACAATGAAGTCTCCGATTACGGTCAGATGGAGAAATTCTATAAGGTTGATTTGCGGCACGTAGAGGGATTGGATGCTATCCCCGATGAAGCCTACGATGTGGTTCTAATGGTGCATGTTCTTGAGCACCTTAATAATGGGAATGCCGTGCTTAATGTACTCGTTGATAAGGTAAAGCCGGGAGGGGGCTTCTATATAGAATTCCCATCCGTACATTCTCTTTCGTTGCCGCACATGCAGGGCACACTTAATTTTTGTGATGATCCGACACATGTGCGAGTGTACGATGTCAAGGATGTCGTTAATGTATTGCTGGAGAAAGGGTTTGTGATCGTCTATGCAGGCAGACGGCGGCACACCCTTCTGTTCTGGCTGGCTCCGTTGTTAATTCTGTTTGGTGTGCTAAAAAATGGAAGAATTACGGCCTTTGGATTTTGGGATTTAGTTCATTTTGCTGATTGCGTGTATGCCACTAAAGCTGATTTTTCGGGGGGCCTATAGCATGAAAACTTGCCCCATCGATAACACTGAAATGGTTCCGTTATTTTCCGAACGCATCCTGAACAAGTACGATATCCAGTATTTCATCTGTAAGGAGTGTTCGCTGATACAAAGCGAAGCGCCGTATTGGTTAGACGAGGCCTACGACAGGGCTCTTGCCGTTAGTGATACCGGAATCATGGAACGCAATATGCACAATGCCGTGCGAGCCGCTGCAGTGGTCTGGCTGCTGGCCGGCAAGGATGCCTCCGTGGTCGACGTCGCCGGCGGCTACGGCATTCTGACACGCCTGCTGCGCGATATAGGATTCAACTGTGTCTGGGATGATAAGTACTGTAGCAATCTCGTAGCGCCGGGATACGAAAGACCGGATGGATTTATTGCGGATATTGCCTGCGCATTCGAAGTTTTCGAGCATGTGGTTGATCCCCGGTCTTTTTTTGATGAGATCGTCGAACTCTGCGGTTGCAGATTCGTTTTGTTTTCGACGGAAGCGTTTTTGAAAATCCCGGACAAAAGCTGGCGCTACTTCGCGTTCAATACTGGCCAGCACATTACGTTCTACAGCCGGGACTCTCTGTCGCGATTAGCCAGTCATGCCGGATGGCGCTATTACGCATTGCCCAGACACCTTCATTTGTTGGCCAAAGAGCCTCTGCCGCATTGGAAGGCGATTCTGCTGAAAACTCCGCTGCTTTATTTGCTTGGAGCGGTTTCGATCTTGCTTATGAGGAGGAGATCGAAAACCCAGTCCGACAGTGCCACAATCAATCAGCCGTAGTGTGTCTATGCACGGATTGTCATGCTGTATGACATGAGGTGTGTTTTTTCAGATTGGCTGCAATGAGTGCCGAAAGGATGATCAGCCAGCTCAACAGGGCAACCAATTGACTTCGGTTGAACCGGTTGATTTTCAGCGTGACTACGTTTTCGCCGGGAGGCAGTGCTACAGCCGGGTAGAGACCGTGCGATTTTATGACGGGGACGTTTTTCCCGTTTACTTTCGCACTAAGTCCTTGCGGAAGAAGTGCTTTAAGAATTAACCATCCGTTGGTTTTTGATGCGGTTTTTACTTTCATGCCGCTGTAGGAACAGCTTGTCAGTTGCGTAGCCCCCTCTTCATTGCATTCGATAGTCGCCACATCCGGCGAGAGTACCGTTACTGCACTGTTTGTTTTGTGGCAGGCCGCCAGCAACGCAGCTTCGTCGCTTTCCGTCCGGATGGCGATTGATGCGAATTCGGCGAATGGTTTGAATGCGGTATATTCGTAGATGATAACCGGCGGGTATTGCCCGAAGCTGAATTGTTTCACCGGTTTAAGTCTGGAGAACTTCAGGATTTCAGACTGTAGCTGATAGGCCGAAAGAACGTATTTCACATTCATCAAATCGTAGAATTGCGGGTTCAGCTGGTGGGGAAGTTTTTCGGTTTTCAACTCTCGATACATCGTGGCGAATTCGTTTTGTACACGATGCATGGCGGTCATCTCTGTAAAGCGCAGATAATGCCAGGTTCCAATCGGCCCGACGAGTTGGTTGATTAGAGGATGGGCCTGGGTTCCGAGCGGCTGGATGCGGTAGATATCCTTATCCTGCTGGAAGAAATGGATCAGATCGTTTGTGGCGTGGTACTGCTTCCAATCGTAGAACTTGATGAAGCGCGTCCCGTTTTCTCCAAGATCGCAGGCGGTCAGGAACATAAGACTTCCGGCAAGCGCCAGCGGGATCGTACGGTGGTTTTTGTGCAAGCCAGCGGCGGTTGAAATGCCGGTTAATAGGAGTAGCAGCCATCCGGTTCGATGAAAGGCGGATTGGAAGTTGTCGGCG
This sequence comes from uncultured Verrucomicrobiota bacterium, assembly GCA_964612095.1. Classification (GTDB taxonomy): domain Bacteria; phylum Verrucomicrobiota; class Kiritimatiellia; order Kiritimatiellales; family Tichowtungiaceae; genus Tichowtungia. Next base: position 5,380 of record CAZTEK010000039.1, on the reverse strand, counting down.
CGCAATTCGGCTAGTTCGGTGCTGGCCGATGGCGCTATCTGTCCGTTTATCCCGAAGGCGTGTTCTTTGAAGCCATCTGAACCGACTTCGACAGTCATTCCGGCCAGCAGAACGATGGCTAGCGCCGTGCCTGCCAGCACGGGAACGATAAACCGTTTGCGAGTGCGCTCCTTGATTGATGCAATCAGACTTTCCAGCCCGATGGCGGCCAGCAGATTAAGGCTGAGCGCCGTGAAGAATATCCATCGGGCGGGCACCCGTTGTGAGGACATGGTCGGCAGTTTATAAATCAATTCATACAGCGGGGTGTATTTTCCGAACGCAATCAGTATTGATGAGATGAGCATGAATAACAGGAACGGATAAACCCGGTTTTTCCGTCCGGCCAGAATACCGCCCAGTGCGAGTATGCAGATAGCCACGCCCATGTAATCGTCGTTCAGCCGTAAAATCATGTTGTCCTGCCCCATGCGGCCGAAGTAGGCTGGCGTACTGCCGCCGGAAATCTTGCCGGTCATCAGAAAATTGGTGATGTCTTCCGGAGGGAATGACCAGCCGGTGCAAAAGTTGTAGTTTTCTTTGTCTAGGGTCTCAGGCGATTGGTCGTCGGAAAGCGCCGTGGCGGCCGTGGCGTTTTTGCTGCTGAAGTTGGCAAAATTGGCCAGTGTTTGGAACGAGAGGAGAAGGGTTAATGCCGCGCAGCCCATAGCGAACCCGGTCTTTTTTGCTACGGCTTTTGCTGAGGTTTTCGTCCGGAGGTCTTGAATCAGTAAGATAAGGGTTAGTAGTGCGAGATAGAGCCCTGCATAGTAAGGAACCTGAGGTTCGCCTCCTTGAAACGCGAGCGCAAAGCACATAGCCGCCGCGGCAAAGCGTTTCCAGCAGCCTTTTTGCCACGCGGCCAAGTAGAACCCGAACACCCATGGAAGCCAAGGCAAGCTTTGAATTTTGTAGATGTGCCCTTGTGATGTAAGGGAGACGATGTGCGAGGTGAGTCCCATTCCGACGGCTGCAAGGGCGGCGCCGTATTTTCCAATACCCATCTGTCGGGAGCAGAAGTATGCGCCGCAACCTGCAATTAGAAAATGGATGAGAACGTTTAGCCACATGGATACACCAACGGGGAAAAGAGCCAATATAGGCCAGTTGGCGTAGAACATATTTTCGCCGACGTATCCCAAGAAGTAGGTAAGGTTCCACTGGAGCGGTGCCAGATGTCTTGCAGAAGTTACAATGTCCCGGTGCAAAGACATCGTATAGTCTGACGACCAGACGGTTTGGGACGGATCGCTGAACCCAGTTTTAAACAGGTAGCATAGTGTTGCTAGAAGTATTCCCAATGCGATGGTTAGTTCGGGGTTTTTGGCTGGCCATTTTTTCAGGTTCATATTTTACGCCTTAGGTTTTAATAGGAGGGCTTTTAATGGAGTTACCACCTGTTGGGCACAGGAACCCAGTTCGCTGATTTCGTGACTGCAACGAAGCGCTTGGTTGCCGAATTTCAGGCGGGTATCGCCGTTCGCGGCCAAGTGAAGTAGTTGTTTACGGAACTCTTCTGTTTTTTCCGGAGAAAACAGGAAGCCGTTTTCGCCGTCTTTGATGACCTCAGCGATGCCCTTTAGATTAACCGCGAGAATGGGTTTTCCGCAGGCCATTTCGTGGGCGAGGGTATCGGTCATGTGAAAGTGGTCAGTCTCCTGTCCAATGCGCATCACCAGCCCGATGTCCGCTGAAGCCAGCGCATCGTTTAATTCCTCTTCCGAGGGAAGCCAGCCGGTGAAAACGACGCGGTCTTCAATGCCTGTTTTTTTTGCCAGTTGCTTGAGATTGTCCATTTCGGGGCCGTTGCCAATCAGCAGATATTTCAGGCCGGGTAGTTCGTCTTTTAGCCCTTCCAACCTTTGGAAAATCCAGTCGTTGCCTTTGTTGGGGTGCAGGATTCCGTGATGACTCAGAACGATGTCATCATCCGTAAAGCCGAATTTCGCGCGCGTTGCCTGCCGAGTCGGTTTGTCAACCGGATGGAATTTGGTGTGATCCACCGGATTGCGGTAGAGATGCATAATTTCGCGAGGCACCCCGTGTGCAGCAAGAAACTCCTGAGTGTAGAGCACCTTGGTGAAAATCAGCGGTAGTTTTTTCCATGTGGCGAAATCGATGCGCTCAATCACATCTCGCAGCCAGTGGAGTCGGGGATGCTTGTCGGTGTAGATACGGACAAAGAAGTCCATGACGGTGATGGCGATGTTTTTTCCGTAGAACAGGCGTAGAATGAGTGCGGTGAGCGGCACCGTCTCGTCATTCCAAACCAGCCGGGTTCTGTTGAATCGGCAACGGATTCCAATGATTGGAAGCCAGAAATACCAGAGCAGGGTTTTTGTGATTTTATCTCTCGGGTTGGCCCGGTTCCAGGTGTAGGGAAGTTCGTGCAGCTCAAGTTTGGAGCGCAGTTCGGGGTTTTTCGCTTCCGGTGTTTTTGGGCCGTAGAAGTGGATTTCTGCCTCGGGTGAAAGCCCTTCCACAATACTGGGAACAGCATGACCGCCGCAGCATATCCAGCCTTCCAGTCCATAACGATGGATAAAGGCTACTTTGTTTTTCGGCATACTCATCTACCTCCAGATGTAAGATAAATTGCAATAAAGAGCTATTCCTAAACTTGCAGGATTGATTTTAAAATTCAATCTACACCAGCAAGCAAATCTGCCAGAATCTGAACCTATAGTTTTTTAAGGAGGTTGGCATGCGTTTATATTGGGTAGGTATTCTGGGTTTAGTATTGCTGTCCTGCGGCTGTTCCAAACAGGTGAAATGCCCGGTGGACCAGGTGGATTTTGAGATGCTTCTGGCCAGGATGACCAATCTCAATACCTTCGCAGAAGCTCCGCTGGGCCCGTCGTTTTTGGAAAGTTCGTATGACCGGGCGGGCGGGAATCAGGATTGGACCATTTACGCAAGAATTCCGCCGAACGGGCGGATCAAGATTTTTGAAGCGGAGGGCCCCGGGTATATTTCCCGCTTCTGGATTGCCAGCTTTGCTGCGGACCGGTGGCTGTTTTTCTTTGACGGGGAATCTGAGCCTCGGCTGAATTTGGGGAAAGACGAAATCTTCGGCGATAAATTTCCTTTTATGCCGCCGCTGGCCGGTCAATCCGGTGGAGGCCGTTATTGTTTACTTCCCATCCCGTTCAGTAAAAGCATCCGGATCGAGATGATCCCGAAAGATTTAAAATTGACGGATCGCAATTATTTTCATGTCAACTACACCCGCGTGAACCTGCCGCCGGAATCAGTTGAAAGCTTTCCGGCAGAATTATCGCCCGCGCAAAGCAATCAGGTCGTTGCGGCAAATGCTGCGTTGACGGCGCAACCGCACGAACAGGTGGCTTTGGTTAATCAACTTTTACAGGATGTCGAATCCAAAACGATTCAACCTGGAGAGTCCTTAACTTTCTGGGATGACGCTGGCGAAGGACTCCTTAAAACCTTTTGTATTCGCATCGATTCTCCGGTGGATTCCGAAGTGATCAGTGCTGAATTATTGCGCAGTCTGCGGCTGAAAATGACTTGGGACGGGAAGTCGTTCCCAAGCGTTGATGTTCCGCTCGGCGACTTCTTTTGCAACCCGTTCTATCTTCGTTCCTATTCTTCTATGCCGCTGGGGAGGGTTGACGGCTCTTTTGTCTGCCGCTTTCCGATGCCTTACCGGAAAGGCGCACGTTGTATGCTTGAAAACAACTCGAAAATTCCGGTCTCGGTCTCGGTCGGCGTACAAGGGAATCGTGATAGTACAGAGGGTTTGTATCGTAAATTTCATGCCGACTGGCGGGCTACATCTACTTCTGGAGTTCCGTTCCGCATGCTTCGGACAGAGGGCTCCGGCCACTATGTCGGATGTTTTCTCTCCGCAATAGGGCAGGACGGCAGTTGGAACATTCTGGAAGGGGATGAGTGCCTGAAGCCTGATCCCGGAGAACAGCCGCCGCAACTGGGAACCGGTCTGGAAGATTATTTTAATGGGGCCTACTACTATACCAGTCTTTTTGACCTGCCCCTCCACGGCCTGATTGAAAAGGGGGCGATGCGAACCGATCAGTATCGCTTTCACTTGCTGGATGCTGTTCCGTTCAATAAATCCTTTGAATCCGAAATTGAGTTTGGCGACCGTAATCTGGCCAGCGGATATATGTCGAGCGTTGCCTTTTGGTATGCGGATCGCGCGTCGTCAGCGATTCTGTTTGCCGGTCAAGAACCGTTGCTTGTGCGTCCGTTCGATCGGTTCGAACTGCCTGGAGTGATGGCGCAGCTTTTTCTGCTGGAGCGTGAAGGACTTTATGCGGATGCTGCCGCACGTCTGGAATTTTTTGCTGCACGCTACAACAGTCAGCCATGGAGCGACCTTTTCAAGGTGCGGGCACTGGCGTATCGCGAGAAAACTGAAGGATTTAAGGCTGTCGAAGGCCGCTATCAGATACTTGCTCAAAGCGCATATCCTGCCGCCGCACAGGCCGCCTGCGATCGCCTCTGGCTGAACGAAGAGTCTTCGCATGCTTTGCTTGGCGTTCATGCACTGGGTAAATACCGGTTGTTACAGGACGGGCAACCTGTTGCAGAGGGTGAAGGGAGAAACGACTTACGCGTGCTACGCATCCCTGCGACCTCCGGATCACATATCTGGGAGGTAGAATTAACCCCGACCCGTCAGGGAAGTTTTTTTTCTCTTTGTTTGCGGACGCAAAAGGGGGATGTAACTTCAGAGGGGGAATGGGCTGTGCTCGATGTAACAGAACATCCCGGTCGCCCGCGGCCGGAAAAAATCAATGGAGATCAGGTTTTGCCGAACATGACAATTTGGGCCTTTGAACCAAATGCCTATGTCGGCATGCAGAGTCCGGCGATGGGAATCAGCCTTTGGTCGTTTTGGGATTCTAGTCCGTTGGTGCAACGGGTGCGCTTAAGTAAAAAATGGGTTTTGAAAGAGTGCGCTATTACATTACTTCCGCAAAACAGCAGGGAAAGAAGTGCAGAAGAGCTCCGGGCTCACGCTATTGATTGAGCTTTGTAGCACGTTAGAATTTAAAAATATCCCGTTTGTATATTCGGCAGCCATCTGCCGGAATGCGGATTCAATCCGTCGGATCGCGCTTTCGCGCTCTTCAGTGTCGCGAGACCGTGAAAAAGGCCGGGTCGTTTACCGGAAGGTCTTCGAGATACAATAGGCGCGGAAGGTAGCGCGGGACAGAAGACGGAGGGCGGAGGACAGAAGACGGAGGACGGAGGGCGGAATGTAGGATAGGCATCCTGCCTGTCTTCCGGAGAGAGAGTTGAGGCGAATAAAATATTTTTAACACCCGCTTTTATCCGCAGATGGAACATCCGA
>CAZTEK010000038.1:0-11066 GCA_964612095.1 uncultured Verrucomicrobiota bacterium | reverse complement strand
GCTTGAATTGGGAAAAGGCCGGACGGCTCATTCACTGGGCAACCTCCGGAATGTCCGGGCAGGACTATTTTCGTCAAGATCGGGAGGCCGGATATCACCCGGAGCAGCTCGTGCCTGCTTTTACGGAAGCTTGGGAAAACATGGGCGAAACCGTATGTCCCGATACGCGACTAATCATGTATGGATCGGATTTTACCACGCCGAATCATCACGTCACACAAGTCGTTAAAGATGCAAATCATGCGTTCCAAGATTTGGAATTCAAAATGGTTCATCCAGACGAATACGCCGATGTGCTGAATGAGACGTTGGATAAGAGTCAGCTCAAAACGCTCACGGGGGAGTTGCGCGATGGTCCGTCCGCCGGATGCTCCGGTAATGCGCTGGCAACCCGAATGCCGCTAAAACTGTTAAATAAGAAAGTTGAAAACCTGATTCTTCGTCAGGTGGAGCCGCTGGCCGCAATGCTTTACCTGCTGGGCGGAACGTATCCTGAAGGCTTCTTGCGCCGTGCATGGGATTATCTTTTGAAAGCGCATCCGCATGATTCGATCAACGGGGTGACGCAGGATAAGACCGTAGCGGATACGATGTACCGGTTGAATCAGGCAAAAGAAATCGGCGAGGTGCTGTGTTTGGAGGGTGCGACGGAGCTGGCGCGCCGGATCGACTTGTCGGCCTTTGATTCTCACGATCAGCTTTTGTTACTGATCAATCCGCAGCCGCGGCCTGTTCGCGGCGTGGTTCGGGTTGATGTCGATACGCCGCAGGAACTTTGCGTGGCGGCGTTTGCGCTTGAAGAGGTTTCTGGAGAACGATTGACGGTGCAACCTATTTCGCGCGTTGCCCGCAAAACCCCGGTGAATGATTTTGATGCTCGGCCTTGGCCGTTTTATTCCGATCGCCACACGGTATTTGTGGATTCGGGTGAAATCCCAGCCGGCGGCTATAAAGTGGTCAAGGTGGTTCCGACGGCCCGGTTTAATCGCGATGCCGACTGGTGGCCCCGTCAGATAGAAAGTAACGGACGGGAAATCTCTCGTGAGCCGCGCACGTTGGAAAATGAATTTCTGAAGGTGTATGTGGAAGCCAACGGCACCGTGACGCTGACGGATAAAGTGAGCGGACGCGTGATGTGCGGACTCCTTGAGTTTGAGGATACCGGAGACACCGGCGATTACTGGGTACACTATAAACCCGCAGGAAATCGGCAGATTTACAGTGCCGGACAGTCAGCGGATATCTGGCTGGAAGAAAATGGCGATCTGACGGCTACACTGGTTATCCGGATCGGGTTGCGTGTTCCCGCCACGGCCGAGTTTGCGGAAAGTAAGTTGCAGGGATGCGGGCAGCGCAGCGATGCAGAAACGGTGATTCCCATTATTTCCCGCCTGACACTCGATCGCGGAGCGAAGCAGTTGCGGGTGAAAACCACGGTTGAAAATCGGGCGGAGAATCATCGCCTGCGCGTATTGATTCCCACGGGCATTGTGTCGGATTGCGCTCACAGCGCAGGACATTTCAATGTCGATTGCCGCGCCGCACGGCCGGAACACCGCGAGGACGGCAGTTCATATCCTGAAATGCAGACGCTGCCGATGCAGCGGTTTGTCGATGTGTCGGATGGAAAGTCCGGTTGCGCCGTGGTCAGCAACAGCTTTACCGAATATCAATTCATGACAGATGAAAAGCGGACGCTGGCTTTCACTCTGTTCCGCAGCGTACGGAACCGGATCTGTTCGGAAGAGCGCTGTACGGGCGACTTTCCGGAACAAAAAGGCGGACAGTTACTGGAGACCATGGAATTTTCCTATGCGGTTTATCCGCATGCCGGTGATTGGCAGCAGGGGCAGGTTTATGCCGAGGCCGACCGGTTGAACACGCAGACGATGTGTTTTCAGATCACACCGACCTCTGACGGAGCGCTTCTGGCATCGTCGTCTCTGTTCGCAGTGGAGTCAGACCGTCTTATTCTTTCCGGTGTGAAAAAGTCTGAAGATCGCGACAGTGTAGTGGTGCGGGTGTTTAATCCGTCGAATGAAACAGTGCAGGGCACACTAAGGGTTGGCGCCGGTTTTGATGCGGCCTATGAGCTTAATATTAATGAAGAACGACTGAATGAAATATCGGCAAAAGGACAGACCGTCGAGGTTGTCGCGGAGGCTGGGAAAATCGTCACGTTGGAGCTGACGCGCAACGCCGGAGGAGAAATACAGCTATGAGTATTCATGCGATATTACCTGAATGGAAAGAAAAGCGGTTGCGCAACTGGTGGCTCGGCGGGAAGCAGGCGACACCCTGTATCGCGGCGCCGGTACTGAAAAAGGACGCACGGGTACCTCAGCCGGACAGCCTGGAAATGTACTGGACGGATATCGATTTCATTATTGAACAGAAGATGGCTGAGATGGATCAAACGGTCTATTACGGCTGTGCCGTTCCTTACCATTATATCGATCAGGGGGCCAGCGCCATGGCTGGAGTGCTGGGATGTCCCTTGGAATTTATTGATCGAGAAAGTTTATGGGCGCATCCGGTTTCTACGACATTGGACATCGCTTTTCAAACGCGTCTTGATCCGATGAATCCGGTGTATGTGCGGATCAAAGAGCTGACCCAGCGGTCGGCGGCCGTCGCAAAGGATCACCACTTTGTGACCCACTTTGCGCTGGAGGGCATGAGTGATTTACTCGCCGCACTCTATCCGATAGAAGAGTTCCTTATGGACACACTGGATCGGCCCGATGACATGCTCCGTGCGGTTGGACATCTCAATAAGCTCTGGCTCAAGGCGTTTACTGAAAATCAGGTTCGCATAGACAGTTCCGGAAATCCCGGTGGTGTCGGCTGGCCCGGGTTTTGGGTTCCCGGCTCCACGTTCCCGTTGCAGGAAGACGTGGCTTATAATCTCCAGCCCAGCCAGTTCAGAGAACTGCTTCTTCCTGCTCTGCGTGAACGCATGGCGGCGATGGACTGTCCGTTTTTTCATCTGGATGGAATAGGCATGCTGCCTCATTTGCCCGCTCTGCTGGAACTCAATGACCTGCCGGTTATTCAGTGGGTGCCCGGGGCCGGCAAATGGAAGGTGGATCAATGGTACGGCATGATCCGTCAAGTCATTGATGCCGGTAAAAGTATCCAGCTCTATGTGACGGCTGACGAAGTTGCACCGTTGGTCGATGAAGTCGGCCCTGACCAGCTGTATCTGATCATCAGGGATGCCAGCCATGAAAATATGCCAACTCTGCTGAAACGGTTTCCGCAGGAGCAGATATAAAAAACGAATTAGATGAACGATCAAGCCAATGGAAAATTTTACGCCGTTTAGGCGAGGAGATGAAAAATGAAGAAAGCGGTTGTGGCGGGGCATATCTGTCTGGATGTGATTCCCGATTTGAGTGAGATGAAGCTGAGTAAGCCGGGCGATTTTTACATTCCCGGATCGTTGCGCACGGCTGGCAAAGCCAAGCTGAGCACCGGCGGGCCGGTCAGTAATACCGGACTTAACCTGACTAAGCTCGGGGTGGAGACTCTGCTGATGGGTAAGGTCGGGGCTGATGCCTTCGGTGAAATGGCGGCCATGCTACTTGATAAGGAGTGGGGTATTCGCGACACGCTGGTGGTGGATGAGTCCGCCGAAACCAGCTATACCGTGGTGATCAATCCCAAAGGCTATGACCGCATGTTTGTCCACAACGCGGGCGCGAATAATTCGTTCTGCGCGGCGGATATTGATTACGAAAAAGTCGCCACCTGCGATCTGTTTCACTTTGGCTATCCGCCGCTGATGAAACAGATCATCGCCAACGCCGGAGCCGACCTGATTGAAATTTTTAAGAAAGTCCACGCGCTGGGTCTGACGACCTCCCTGGATATGTGTCTGCCCGATGTGTTCAACGACCAGACTGACTGGCCGACGATTTTTAAGGGATTTTGCCCGCATCTCGATTTTTATATGGGCAGTGCGGAAGAGACGCTTTTCATGTTGCACCGTGACCGTTATATGGAGCTACGCAACGCGTCGGATCGCGACCTGCTCGATCAGTTTACCGGCGACATGCTGCATGAACTCTCCGGCGAGTTGCTGGCGATGGGCGTGCGCGTGGCCGTCATCAAATGCGGCCCGCGCGGCTACTATGTCCGCACGCCGGGCAAAGAGGTGCTCGAAACAATGGGCCGAGCCAAGCCCGGCAGTCTGGGTGAGTTTGCGAATCAGGAGTTTTGGCATCCCGCCTTTTACTGTCCGGTTCCGCCGAATGCCACCGGTTCAGGCGATGCCTCTATCGCCGGGTTTATCAGTGCCTACTTGCGCGGCCTGCCACTGCTCGATTGCGTCATCACGGCCACCTGCACCGGTAGCGCCAGCGTGGAAAAACCCGACGCGCTCAGCGGCGTACCGGACTGGGACGGCGTTCAGCAGCGTATTCGAACCGTGCCGCGCGACCCCCTGACCGTGACCGGGAAGGGATGGAAAACGGATAAGGATCTGCCCTTTCTGTGGAGGAAATCATGAGCGTCCAAGTAAAAGCACTACGTGATGGAGCCAAACAGCAGGCGGTTGCCGCCTATCAGGAGTTGTATGACCAAGCGCTTCCCGATGCCGGCGGCATTGCCGCCAGCCGCCTTGAGGTGGCGACTTTCAATTGCTCCGAAACCTTTGAGGAGTTTCGGCAGGTAGGGCTCGGCCTGGAAACGGTTGTGATTTTTCGCTCAGAAGACGGGCAGGGGCATACCGGCAAAGTGCTGATGAATCTGCCGGGTCAGTTGCTGCTCGAACATGGCCACGTCGACACGATTGTGCTGAAAAAAGCTGCGAAAATTGCACCGGAATTTGTGAAGCTATCAGCGCTGATCAATGGCTTCACCGGCATTAAAAAGTACAATTCGGACGCCTCGGTGGCGACGGATGCTACTGGCAACGAAATCTATCTGTACCGTGACGGGGAATACGAAATTGTACAGGCGGTTAACGGCATGGACGAATATCCGGCGGGTGATGATGTCGTCAAAGTTTTCCCGGGGAAATCAGAAACTTTCAAGGCGGTTTATGGCGATGGCATTTTGTTTGCGGATACCGCGCAGGTGGTTTATTGCCCACCCGGCGTGAATCCGGACGAGATTCCCGCGGAACTTCTTCCAATGGTTGGAAAAATCCGTGCTGAACAGGCGATTACGACGAAGCGGATGATTTATATGACGAAGGGTATGAACGTACTGCTGGCTAAAAACACGCGCCACGCTTTTCTTGGCGGACAGCACGGATGTGTATATTTGGAATTTTCAACGCCGTCGATGGATGAAGCGGATCGGTTCACAGACAAGCGGGTAATTCGGTAATGAAGAAAAAAACAGATATCAGCCTGAATTTGATGCCTGCATTTTTTGCCAAGCATATTGGAACCGCCTATGGCGAAAAGTATTATTTTAATCCCGCATATAGGGCGGAGATTGAGCGGGCGGAACAACGATTTCTATTTGATGTTCTCGGTCAGTTCGGGGTTGGCAGTAAAGAGCCTCGTCCTTCAACCAATTTATTCATTCAGCCGATTGATGTGATCAAGGCGACTCAGGGCGCAGCTATTCATTGTCCGGAGGATGCCACCTTTGAAACCCATGGACATCCGTGGGCTTGCAAGTCTGCCGATGAAATTCGCGCCATCTCAGCCAACGATGCGGCACAGCATCCGTTCGTTGATAAGCTATTGAAACAATACGGAGAACTACAGCGTCTCTATGGGGAACGCGCTGATATTTTCGGAATAAAATCCGGACAGATGGGAATCCACAGCCCGTATACGACGGCCCACCAATTGATGGGCGAGGAACTGTTCTTTTTAATGATTGATGATCCGGATGGAGTGAAACAGATTTTTACTAAGATTTTTGAAATTTATACGGCAGTTTTCTCGAGACTGGCGGGGCAGCTTAAGGTTGCGTATCCACAGCGGCTTCATATAGGCGATTGTTCGGCCTGCATGCTTTCAGATGAGCTCTACAAACAAATCGTTCTGCCGATGACTCGGGAAATTGCGGCAGGGTTTCAGTCTATCTCCTATCACTCATGCGGCGGATCGACGCACCTGCTGTCTGCTTTTTCGGAGATTCCAACCCTGACTTCGATTGAGCTGGGCCCGGGAACCGATTTGGCGCAGGCCGTAAAGCTCATGCCCGGCACGGCCATTTGTCCGCTAGCCGATCCGATGATTATTCGCAACGGACAGACGAACGAGGTGCAGTCGTTAATCACGACCATGATCCGGGCGACATCGGAAGCCCCGGCGGCAACCGTCTGTGCCTGGTCTCTGGACAGGGAAACCCCGGTTTCAAATTTGGAAGAAATGTATTTAACGCTCGAGCAATACGATGAGACGACATAACGGAAGTAACAGAAGTATTGGAAATAAACGTATTGTGGCGGTCGCAGGTATTATATGGGCTGGACTGTTTTCGGGGGGCATGTTTTTGACAGCCGGAGAAATCAATGTGAAAAACGAAGGCGCTCAGACGGTCAGGCAATGGCCGGATTTTACTGCCATTCCGGCTGACGACCCGCTTGTTCAGGTTACGGACAGTGCACGGGTTGTCAGGACACCGGAAACCGTAAAAATGGATCGGTTTATTCAGGCGGACGGAGGATTCCAGCATGATAATCCCGGAGCCCGCATTCGGTTTCGAACCGATGCAGATCGCGTTTCGGCTCGGCTCATATTCACGGATCTGCATAGCAGGCAGGATGCTGTAAATTCTAAAGGCCTGTATGCAGTGGACGGGCAAATGGCTGGCTCATTTCAGCGAGACGGTAGCTTGAGCGAGGTCACGGTGTCCTTTCCACAGAATGACGAAAAAAAAACCCGCGAGTATGAGCTGATCATGCCGTATGGTGATTCCGTTGAATTCGCCGGACTGTCAATCGGTAACGGGAAACTTTTACCAGCGACTGCCCGTCCGGCGTTCAAATACGTAGCTTTCGGCGACTCCATTACGCACGGGTTCCGGGCCGAAGATGTCAGCAAAACGTATCCGTTTATAATCGGCGAGAAAATGAAATGCCAGGTTGTGAATATGGGGTTTGGTTCGCGCGGAACCGTCCCGTCTGACGGACAGGCCATCGCTGCGTGTAAGGGGGACCTCATCTCGATCCTGATCGGATTTAACGACTTCTATAAAAACAAACCGCTCGAAAACTATGAGCGCGATATAAACAGGCTGATCCAGGAGATCCGCATGGTGCAACCGGATACACCTGTTTTTTTAATAACTCCATTGTGGTCGTCTGAGCCGGCGTGGGCTGCGAGTAAAATCGGACTCACGCTTGAAGACTACCGCGGAGCGGTACGCCGGGTTGTCGCTGAGTCAAAGGATACGAATCTGCATCTTATCGACGGGCTTTCGCTCATGGACCATCGGCTTGAAGTGACCACGGACGGAATTCATCCGAATGACCAGGGGTTTGCTCAAATCGCAGAGCGGCTTTCAGTCAGGCTTGCTGGGCAAATTCGCACGACTGGACAAGGAACTCAAAAAATGCGCAAAAAAATTCTTCTATTGGGCGATTCAATACGAATGGGGTATCAGCCCTATGTTCAGGACCTATTGAGGGATGAAGCGGAAGTGTGGGGGCCGGATGAGAATTGTGCCTATGCGCTTTACACGGCCACCCGGTTGCAGGCCTGGCTGAAACAGTTCGGAGTGCCGGATTTAGTTCATTGGAATAACGGGCTACACGATTTGGGATATAATTCACGAAGAGGACCTGTTCAGTTTTCTACAGGTGATTATGTAAGTAATCTGGAAGAGATTCTCAAGCAGCTTCAGGCCACCGGAGCGAAAATCATATGGGCCACTACCACGCCGGTTTCAAAAATACCGGCACAGATTCCGTATTGGTCTTTCGATAATGAAGATATTAAAAAATATAATGCAGCCGCATCAGAATTTGCGATGAGAAGAAACCTGATCATTAACGATTTGTACGCCTTGCTAAACGGTCAGGAGCAATATTTTTCAGAAGACCGTATTCATTTGAACCCGGAGGGCCTGAATGTTTTAGCGCAGCAGGTGGCCTCGGTTCTCAGAAGCAACCTCACGTTTGAAAATAAGACAAAGGCATTAGAGATAAAAAAAGACAGAATTCAGAACCCCTATTAAGGGAAGGAAAGCGTTATGAAAAAAGTTATTGCTGGGGTTATCGGATGCGGGAATATATCAAAGTTTCATTTTTCCGGGCTGGAGAAAGCCGGAGCTGAAATCAAATGGGTTTGCGATCTTAATGAGGCGGTTACAAAACAGTATCAGGAAAAATTTGGCGCGCGATATACAGCCGACTTTATGGAGATCATCAATGACCCGGCAGTTAATGTCGTAACGATCACTACGTTTTCCGGGCTGCATAAAAAAATCGCGCTGGCGGCTATTCAGGCGGGGAAAGCTGTAATTTGTGAAAAAACGCTGGCACTGAATGCGGCCGATGCTTGGGAAATTACGCAGGCGGCGGAAAAAAGCGGAACCATTTTCTACACGTCCTATATGAAGCGGTATATTCCCGCTGTGCAAAAAGCCAAAGAATTGCTTCCAAACCTTGGGAAACTTATCCAAGGGCATTTCAAGGGCTATCAATGTTGGGGGAACTTTTTCGAAATGGATGCAGCGCTGCTCCAGGCCTGGGGGATTCAGCCCGGAACAGAGTCTTGGGTGAAACGGAATATGGGGGGCGGAATCCTAACCTGTGGCGGCAGTCATATCCTCGACATGCTGCTATTCTTTTTTGGTCGTCCGAGAAAAGTTTTTGCCACCATGACGCATGTTGACTCATTGGATTTCGAATTGCAGACCACGGCACTGTTTGAAACGGAAGCCTGCCCGGTGTTTTTTGATGTGATGGCACACCCGCTGAATCAAATCGGATTCCTGCGCGACGGATGCGAAGAGGAGTTTTCTATCACCGGGGTGAACGGGAGGCTTCAGATTTTCAGTTCCCAATGGGACAACCCGTTGAATAAAGCTTCACTGCTTCGCTATTACGACAACGCAACCGGTGAAGAGACGGAGTTTAGGTTTGCGCCGGTTTCTCCCTTTGACCGCGCGATTGGCAGTTTCTGTCAGAATATTGCAACGGGTGTTCAGGGTGAACAGTCGCGCTTAACCGGCTATGAAGTGGATGAGCTGATCGAGCATATTAAATGCAGCGCAACGTCGAGCCAGGCGATTGATATGGTTTGGCGAGGGTAGATCATATTTTCTTATGTATTTGTTGACGACACGGCATTGAAATGTTAGTTTAACATTATGAAAGTAGCTACTCTTCTTGATATTTCCAAGGCGGCAGGTGTGAACCAGATGACGGTGTCGCGCGCTTTGCGGGGTGTTGGGCAGGTCAAACCGTCGACCCGGGAGAGGATTCTGGTGCTGGCCAGAGAAATGGGATATTTAAATCAAAACAATGTCCTGTTTGCTCCTGCCGTGCGACGCGGCGGCGGCGGACACTCTTTACGGATACTGATGCCCTTTATTCAAAAAGAAACCGTTCTGGCGAAGAATACACAGCGGATTATTCACGGCATGAATGAATGGTTTGAAACGTTCTCCGGCGGGATCCACCCGCTGCCTTTTCAAGACCTTCAGGACATTGTGTCGGCGTGGGAACAGGGGCGCTTCCACGGGATTGTGCTACGAGAAAATTTACCGGCCAGCTGGGTAAAACAATTACGTAAGCTGGGGCCGGTTGTTATGGCTTTCTCAATTGATTTTCAGCTGGGCGTGGATAGCGTGTATACGAACGAGTACCGATCCGCCGCGATGATTTTAGGACATCTCGCAGATCACGGACATCATGACATCGCGTGGTTTGGAGTCGTGGATATACATGATGCTCCCGACTGGATCGATGAGACGACGACGGTGGATCGTCAAACGTCAGGAATTCATGCCGTGCGGTATGCCGCGTGGGCCGCTCTTACCGTCTGTGCGCATAAGAATATGAAGCAGCCGCTGGTGCTGGTTGATCGTGACTGGCAGAAGCATTCGCTGGATGAGGCGGTTGCAATCGGACTGGATAAAATTTATGGCGGGGAACGGTTACCCACCGCGATTGTTACACCGACGGATTTGATGGCAAGAGCTGTGATTCGGCAATTGAGCTTGAGAGGCCTTCGCGTTCCCGAAGATGTCAGTGTCATCGGATATGGCGATATGGAAGACAGTCATACGCAAACACCGATTTTAACCAGTATTGTCCTTCCAATGGAAACGATTGGAAGAGCGGTTGTGGAACTGATTGAGCGGCGGCAGGCCAATCCTGATGGCGAGCCGGTCAGTATGCAATTTGAGACGAAGCTGTTTGCAGGTGCAACAGTGGGGGTCTGTAGAGAAACACAAACTCAGAAATGAGAGAGGAGCAGTAGTATGAAAAAGGTAAGTATGAGACAACTCAGCCGGATGGCCGGGTGTGTGGCGTTATGGGGGATGATCAGTTCTTCGGCGATGGCCAATCTGATTACGAACGGCGACTTCGAAAGTGGAACAAACGGCTGGACGATGACGACCAGCGGGGAGGTTGGTGCCGTTCTCGCTACAAATACTGCCGCACAGAGCCCGTTTTCCACAGGTAACGCGGGGTTTCAGATGACTGATGGGGCTGTGACTAGCACTAATTATATTCGTACAGATTTCGGCGCACAGGCGGATGGGAAATACAATCTGTCATTTGACTACAAGGTGACCACAACAAGTAATTCGTATTGGCGCGGGAACATTCGCAATAGCTCAGGTAGTGATATTAGCTTCAATTTCTCGATCTATTCTAGCTATTTGCAAGTTGGAACCACGAGCGTGGCCACCGGATTATCCACAGGGACTTGGTATCGTGTTTCGATGATATTGGACTCGGCTAATGATAAGGTTCTTAGCGGATCCATTACGCCGTATGGCGGTTCAGCCACAACCTGGGGCCAAATTGCTGGTTCTGCAATCACTGCTCAGATCAAGCAGTTGATGATCACCGACAATAGCGCGACGAATGTCGCGCCGTCGATCTATCTCGATAATGTAAGTTTAACGGTTATTCCTGA
>CAZTEK010000037.1:0-11228 GCA_964612095.1 uncultured Verrucomicrobiota bacterium | reverse complement strand
TGGTGCAACGCAGGCCTCCTCTTTATCTCCGGTGTAGAAGCCTCGGGGCAGGTTGTGTGAATAACATGCCGTCGGGTACCGGTTACTGGATACTCGCGCCACACCCTGATGTAGAGCACCGCAGAAGCAATCCCGACCGACGTCCAGAAGACCAGCAGACAGGGAAAAGTCAGAGCCTCGAAAAAACTGAACGTTTCAGTTGCGATAACCAACAAAGCACACCACAACGTCGAGCCGCTCAGAAATGCGTATTGCCCACTGCCCGGATTCCCGCCAGCCGAACGCCACCGAAATATCGTTAGGCAAAAAAACAGCAGACTGATCAGAGGCAGTAAACCGACGGCTGTCATGGATTATCCTGTCTGGCGGGAGATACCAGTATTATGCAATCGGTGGCCATCCATATGTTTTTATAATTCATAGTATGTTCTTTCCCTTTTGCGTGTCTGTCATTTTTGAACAACCTATCCCCAAAATCAGGTTCCGGTTAACGTGAAAGGTACAGCTCCATGCTCCACAGTTCGCACGAGCGTTTGGCTTTATCGAGATTGCGCCCTTCAATCCTGTTTTTTCCCGGAATAATATCCGCAAGCGGAACGCTGTAAAATTTCACCTTATCGGCGGTCGGATACCCGTAATCCGATTTGAAAACAGGAGGCACCAGTTCTGTTCCCTCATGTTCGCAGGGTGCGAGCACCTTGCCGTTGAGACGCGCTTCGATGTTCAAATCATTGCAAGGCTGCAATGTTTCCACGCGCAAGATCGCTCTGGCAAATTTCACCTTGGACGTGTCGTCGGGAATCACCACTTCCTCGATGTATTCATCTTTCACCCCCTTGTTTCTCTCTTGCATCAGCCGCTCCTGAAACGGAATCATCACGTAATTTTTAGAGAGTGTTTTTAGATGTTCTACATCGGTGATACCTTTGAGTTCTTTGGCGGCCGCCACCCGCACATCATGGAATTGGGGCGAACCGTGCGGCAGATAGTCATAGTTGAAGAACAAAATCCCGTCTGCTCCGCGCGAGAGGAAGTTCAGCGCCGCCGCGCGGTACGTGGTAGCAGGTGTCAAACGGCTACCATTATTATAATCAGTGCCCTTCGGCACAGCCATCGCCTGCGACCATCCTTCGAGCTCGGCGTAGAGTTTCGCCTTTTTAATCTCCGCCTTGAACCCTTCAATATCGATGTTCAGGCTGTGCAAATAATACGGCGACATATTGATCATGTCCACGAGTCCCAGCTCATCCCAACGCACCACATCCAGCCCTGCCATGTTGCATTTTTTGATCGTTTCGGGAACGCGCACACAGAGTTTGATCGATTTGCCGCGCTCTTTGCCAACCCGGTCAACCATTTCGCGGACGCGTTTAACAAAGCCGGTCATGGCCTTTTTGCCCTCTTCCATCTGGTTGTTATAGAAGAAGCGGGGCGCGCGCTGGAAGTCGAGCTCGAGGCCGTCCAGGTCGTAATAGGTGGCCATCTCCTCCAGTTGCGCAAAATACCAGTCGCGCACGGGTTCAAGCATATAATTGTGCATCCGGACTTGGTCGTCATCCCACTTCCACGTCGTCGAGGTGTCTGTATCCGCCAGCCAGTATTCCGGGTGATTTCTAAAAAAGTCATCATGGGTGGGAAAATTCTTGTCTGACTGGCTGTGCGCCTCGTTCATACGGAGCGAAATGAAGCAGTCGCGACCGATTTCATGGGCGGCGTCCAGAATGTCCCGCACCGGATCGCCGCCGTTGCGGATATACTCTTTAACATATTCAAAGTTTTTCTTTGCCGACCCGCTGCTCTCCTTCATCCACATCGGATTCACCGCTGACGGATAAGCCAGTGAACGTCCCACGTTCGGACAAACCATCACCACGTCCACGTCGGTGTCTTTCAGTTTTCTGGCGAAGCCGCCGATATAGGCCGGGCCGGTGGTTTTGGGATCGAGACCTTTCGTGAAGCTGTAGCAAATCACACCATCATGATTAAACAGACACTTGTATTTCACCTCTGGCGAGGCGGGATGAAACGGGGGCATCGCCGGCGGCAGCGGTTTTATTTTTTCAACCGGCATCTGAGAGACAGAACCCGGCGCCACTGTTTTTTCCGCCGCACCGCCGGCTTGAGTGTCAAATTTCGCAGCGACACCGGCGCGGGCGATCAGGGCGGACAAACCCAGCAACAGTACAGTCACGTTTTTCAGTACAGTTTTCATGATCTTCCTTTTTTTCGGTTTAGTTCTGCGGTTTAACAACAAGCAGGCCCCAGGGGCTGATCGCCGGAACCGTGATGGTTGTCCATCCTCCGTCGACCGCAACGTTGAGAACCGTTTCGTTCACGAGCGGTTCGTAGGCGGCGGCCTGCGCCGAGCCGAACAGCTCGCCGTTTTTGCATCTCCATCGAAGCGAACGAAAACGATGAGCTTCCTTGCCATTCCCGTTCGGCAATCGCGCCGTCGATAACTGTCTTCGCCGAGAGTGCCGGGACGGTAATGAATTTCGGCCGCTCCAATTTTTCCGCCTCTTCCGGTAGCGCCGGATCGCCGGCCTTCTCATAAAATTCATAGAAGGCGGTGTGTATTTTTTCATAGAACGACGCAGGGCTTTTCACTCTCCCGCGTGCGACTTCAAGCCATCGCAGCGCCTTCCCAAGGTTTTTTTTGTTGTAGATGATCTTCAGAGGATCCACTTTAAAGCCCTGCGTTCCGGTGGCCGCCCACGCATTTTCCATCTCGGTATAGAACTGGCTCATTTCCACCTCCGCTCCGGGATAGGCCAGAGCGCAGAATTCATTGATCAGAGCGTCCACATCGCGATCCGGGTCAAACAGCAATTTGGCCTGCACCCAGGCGTTGAGCGCACTGAAGGCGTAGGGGGTGGCGGGATCGATGTCTCCGCAGAACTCGCCTTGAATGAGACCCTTGAGGCTTCGGAGATACGCGGCAAAATGACGCGGCGTGATCAGCGGGTAATCAAAAAATGTCGGATAACGTGTATAACTGTGCACGAGGACCGGGCCGCCCGTCGCCACCTGCCATCGTCGAACAAATCCCGGGATACTGTTCGCCACTTCCGGATCACACAACCATTGCCGTTGAACATACAGCGATAAGACAATCCGGCGGTCGAGGGTCGTTTGAGAGGGCGGAGATTTTCCGTACCTGTTGCCTTTCGTGTGCGCCATGAGTCGACGATCGGGATACGCTGAGAAGACAATATTCCCGACTCGTTTGAGAAAGTCATAATACTCCTCGGTAGGATCGAAAACGTCGCCGCCGGCCTTCCCCAAGATGCGCAGCGGCGAGACCTGGCACCGCTCACATTCACAGGGTACGTACCAGATATCATCATAATAGTGCACCGATGGCACATCGGTTCTGGTTGCAAACAACCGGATGATATCATCGGCAGCCTGGGCTGCGGCCTCGTCGCTGGTGACGCAGGGTGAGTAATGTTTTTTGCCGCCGCAATCCGCGAAGACCGGCTCGTTGCCATTGCGGGCAAGCAACAACAGGTTGCTCTGGGCAAAACGGTCTTTCCAGTTACTGAATTCATACGGGACGCAGTTCTGCCACAGCGGCCTTGAGCACAGCAGCCGGCGTGAAAATAGGATCAGATCCCGGACAGGCACATCTTTGGAAGACAGCCCTGAACCATACCCAAGCCCCCTGAAAATGAAACTACGCGTACTGAAAAACGGAGTAACCTTTTCCGCTGCGGGTGGAGGCTTAACCACTGGATCTCGGGCGATAACAACCCCCTCCTCGCCTGGGTAAAAAAATCTTGTGCCAAGATATTTTTCCGCAAAATAGTAGACCGCACTGAGCGTACCGGTGCGGCCGTAGACCGAGAAGGCGTTGGTGGTGTCGTTAAAGCCGCACAGCAGAAAACTTCCAGGCCGGTAAAAGACGCCGAACTCGTCGTCCTTAAACTTCACCTGAGTGAATCCAGCCTGTACGGACGCTTCACTCTGGCCGACGTAAAAGATCACGCCGTCCGTCTTGCCGTCCACGGAGAGTGGCATAGAAAATGATTTGTTCAGGATCATTTTCAGTTCTTCCGCAGCAAACCGTTCGAGCGGCCCGGCTCCCCGGTCTACCACGATTTGGTAGTTGTGTTGGCTGTGGAAAACCTCCTGCGCGGAAAGCGGGCACAGCCGTGCCATGAGGAGCGCGCACACAAATGGCGCGAGACGGATAGATCTATGGTTGATAGTCATCGTGTTCTTCTCACTATTCTGTTCTTTCTTTCATTTCACTCGGCACGGGGTTTCACAACCAGCAGCCCCCATGGACTTAGAGCCGGAACCGTGATGGTTGTCCATCCTCCGTCGACCGCAACGTTGAGAACCGTTTCGTTCACGAGCGGTTCGTAGGCGGCGGCCTGCGCCGAGCCGAACAGCTCGCCGTTTTTGCGCATGGCTTGAGCGGCGGTTTCAGCGGCGGCATGGGCGGCGGAATCGAACGCTTTCGGTGTGCGCAGGCTGATGGACAGTTTTTTACCAGGAAAGAAAGCATCCGTCTTGAGCTTGAGCGTCACCGGTTCAGACGCACCTTTCGTCCAGTCAATCAGGTGCACGACGACCGGGGCATCTTTTTTGCCTGGAACGGCGCGCAGCACGACGCAAAAGTTGGTGTTGGCAAACTCGACCGGGAATCCACCGGCATACGGGTTGTCCGTAAACCCCGGCCCTTTCCCTCCGGCCGTGCAGTAGCCGCTCAGGTAACGGTCATTGGCGCGCACAAAGCCGAAGAGCGGGGCGAAATCTTCCGGTGTACAGAAGTAGCGGGCGTTGCCGTCCTTCGACTGCATGAAGACATCCCACGGCACACTGCCGTTGGCACCGGAAGCAAAGGCGGTGGCGAGCACCTGCTGTTTGAGTGGAACCAAAGTTGATTCAGGAATATCCGCGCCCATTGATTTCGGGGTGCCGAAAACCTGCAGTTTGCCGAGTTTGCGGGCGACCTGCGCCCGTTTGTAAATGTGCGCGGGGTTGGCGGTTTGCAACATCATTTCTGAAATGCAGTAGTCAAACTCCATGACGTAGGGGTCTTCCCAGTTCTGGTACGAGGTGTTGTTGCAGGAATAGCCGATTTGCACTCCCCCGTTATAGGTCTGCAATTCTTTACGGAGCCACGCAAAGAATTCGGTAACGGAGTCGAGCTGGAACTTCACGAACAGCGACTGGATCGGGCCGCCGGCGCGTTTAACTGTTTCAGGGTCGCTCCAATCGAAGAAATCGGATGCCGGCGGCGGACTGATGGCATTGAGATACTCTTTATAGTCGAACGTCTCGATATCCTTAACGCCCAGTTTTTTCAGCTCATCGGCGGAGAGTTTTTCTTTGAGATAGCGGCGAAACCCTTCCATGCAGTATTTACAGAAACAGCCGGATCCAGCCTGTGCGTATGAATAGTTGGCGGACGGCTCATCGCGCTGCATGGTGGTTGCCCCGGCATTCAGGTACTTTTTGTTGTAGTCCAGATGCCCTTGGCGGAAGGCGGGATTATTGACGCAGCCCGGCGACTGCGGATGCGCCCAATAACGCATATGGCCGCCAATCACGGGATGGCCGCTGCGATCAATAACGGTGTGCTTTTTAATGTGCTTTCCGTTCACATCGTCCCACCGAACAAAGGTTCCGCTGCTGGCATTGGCTGTGCCGCCAAAAATGCGGCCACTGTCCTTGACCGCTTGAATCTTTGCCAGCTCGCGCGGCAGCAGATTCTCAAACAGAGTTCCCGGCTCGGAGGCTTCCAGATAAACCCATTCCAGGCGGGTCACATGAAAATCATCCAGCGCTTTATCGCTGTTCGTGTCGGAATACTTGTCCAGGCTTTCTTTATGCAGAAACGGACGGAACCGCAATGTGCGCATCTGTACATCGCTGGCACCGGGGACATTTGCCGGGCGTTGATACGGCACCGCCGCTTCCTGAATTGTTTGGGCAAAAATTGAGCCGCTCAGCATCAATACGGCAATCAGGATTCCATTTTTACAGTTCATCATTCCTCCCGCATCTTTCTCTTATCTTTATATAACCTTTATTGAACGTGGTTGAGCCGTGCCTTCGCCTCTTCCTCGAGCTTCTTTTTCGCCAGCTCCTTATCCTTCTTCAGCAACTCCGCTGCGGCCATTTTTTTCTCCCACTCCGGCAGAACCCATTCCACGTGCTGCTTGAAGGCCAGTGAATTGATGGCCTTGTTGTCCGGCTTGAAGGGAATCAGCGTGCGTTTGCCGACAGGGCGCGGGCCGGCGTTGATCTCAAAGGGGACAAAGCCCAGCGCTTTGGCTTGAGCCAGCGTCGCCTTATCCATCCGGAAATCTCCTTTCTCCGGATTTTGAAACTTGCCCGGTGCGATCACTGAGCCCTGATCCAAGCCCGTTTTCTCGCGCCATTCGTCAAAGCCCATCGTGCTGGCGTATTTGGCCCCGAAATCCCCTTTGCGCGCCACTTGCACTTCACGGCCGGTCTCCAGACTCCAGATCAAGTTGCTTTCAGAACGGAAGCTGAAGTCAACGGGGTTGGAAAACTTTGAAATGTAAACGACCGGTGAAGTTGGAACAAAAATGTTCTTTCTTAAAATCACGATAGGTTGCTCAAAACCTTTCTGAACCGGTTGTCCGAACGCGCTTTTACAGTTATAAACAATGTTGTTTTCGGC
Source organism: uncultured Verrucomicrobiota bacterium (assembly GCA_964612095.1). GTDB lineage: Bacteria > Verrucomicrobiota > Kiritimatiellia > Kiritimatiellales > Tichowtungiaceae > Tichowtungia. The sequence continues at coordinate 4,567 of CAZTEK010000037.1, read as the reverse complement.
GAGATTATTGAACCCCTTCAGGTGGAGACCCTCGTAGTTGCTGTTATATATCAGATTATTGCGAATCTGAAAATGGCAAGCCTCCCAGTCGAGATACACTCCGCTTCCGCCGTAGATCGTGCAGTTGATGTCATGCAACACATTCCCGGCGATCTCAACGCCCAAGCCAACACCACTGACGTAGATTGCCGCCATATCGTTGCCAGTCCAGTGCCCTTGCCCGATGTTATACACATGGTTGTTCAGCAGTTGAGTATCGACGATTGAAAACTCCAGGTCTCTACCGCCAGAGTTCAATCCAAGCGCACCGAGGCGAATACCGTTTTGGAAAAAGTCGCTGATCTCGTTGTAGGCCACCACGGAGTTGCGAGTATTGTGCAAATTGACAGCGACATGCCCCGGAAATAAACGCCCACCATTGCGAATCCGGTTATCGGTGATCCGCAGGCGCATCGTTGTCGCAGGAGTGATCGCTGCATTCTCCAGCCTGTCTCCGAACTCGCCTATGGTTTGGATGGCACCGCATCCAAGATCAAAGAAGTCATTACCGACGACATCAATATCCCGTGAGCCATTGATCATTTCCAGTGCCGTTTCGCCCAAGTGGCTGAATTCACAATTTTTAATAGAGGAGCGGCTGACCGCTTCCAACCGGACGACCGCCTGATCCTTGGTTACAAACTGATTTCCGGTGCCGAAATGCTTTTCAGGGCTCACCTCCGTGTGGCTGAAGGTGATGCCGTCCAGAACAAGATTCTCGATCCACTTGCCGGGCTCGCCCTTGGCCACCAGCAGTTGCCTGAGTCTCTTGGAATAGTCGTCCAGAACAAGATTCTCGATCCACTTGCCGGGCTCGCCCTTGACCACTAGCAGTTGCTTGAGTCTCGGCGCCACGACCTCTGCAGTTTCCGGTTTTTCTCCCGGACGAGGAATGTAGGAGAGCTTGCCGGTTTTACGGTCGAGATAAAACTCGCCCGGTTCGCTCAGTGCTTCGAAAACGTTATAAATGCGATAATGAGCTGGCTCATAGAATTTTTTTGAATCATGTCCCCCGGGAAAATCTTCCCCGATGAACCTGCCATGCGAGGGGTGGGCAACCAAGAGAGGCCGATTGCACGTTTCCTGATGGAACCGTACCGTCTGCGAAGGCTCATCAATTTCTTTGATCGTATGATAGCCGTGATACCACGAATAGCTGGAAATCACATAGACATCATCCAGCGCGTGCCAATCCTTTTTAAATTCTCCCGGATTGAAGAGAAACGCATCCTTGGGCGCAGATTGCCAGGCATCCTTTTTACCGCGGTCGGCTTCCGGGATCACCAGATCCTTGATCTGTAGAAAATTGTCCTGCTTGGGGATCACAGGTACCGTCGCCCGTTGACCGTTGACCCACAGCTGGCGGAAATACCATTTCCCGGCGGCCACCTCCGGCAGCGTTTGTGACCAGACTTCACGGCCCTCGACTGTTTCAACTTTCCATTTGTTTGACAGCTTCACGCCACCGCTCAAAACCGGTTTTTCCTTTGGATAAGCCTCGATCGTCAGTGGCCAAAGGCCGTTCTGGTCAATCACCAGCGGCACCGGCAGCTCATACCGTCCGCCGCGAAGGATAATCCGGACGCCGTCCTGCCGGTTGGATGCGGCTCCGGCGGTTTGAACTGCTTGCGCACCCACCGCCATGGCTTTGCTGAGACTGGCTACGGGAGATTTCAGATCGCCCGAGGCGGAATCATTTCCCTGCGGAGACACATAAATGGTTTTTAGATATTGTCCGGCATAGAGAAATGGCGCTGAAGCCAGTACCGCCGCCAAAATCAAACTGGCTGTTTTTTTCATGGTTTGTTCGTTCCTTTTCCTGATTATTTACTCCAAGTGGTGATCATGGTATCGCCTGTCGTTTTTCTTTGTAGTTCCAATAGAAGAGCGCACTGAAGCTCATCCCGTACGTCATCGCCTCACAAGCCCACCCGATCAACACCGCCGTATTCAGCGGTTCGCCGAGCATCTGGAACGTGTGTGCCGGGCAGTTCCAAGGGCCACGGGGTCAGAATGACCCCTTTTTCTTTTTCGGCAATCAGCTCCCTTACCGCCGACTGCGCTTTTTCAAGAGACTGCCACGGATTATCCTCCTTCCCGTTGCCCGACAGGTCATCCCCTGCAGGAGAGACATAAAGCCGGCAAAGTTCGGATGAAAAAATATATATAAACCCTAGAAATAGCCTCAACATAAACAGTTGCTCCTTCTGAGGAAATACATGTACTCACCCCTTTTACGGGCGGTCAAACGAACAGGATTTCGGCATCGGAAGAAACGGGATAATCGCCAGAGCAAACATGCCGACAGTTGAGCTGACCAGAAAGACACCGGTGTAACCGATTGCCGCCTGTACAAATCCGCTGAGCATGCCCGGTACGACCCAACCAAGATTCATCAGCGCGAAAGAAATGGCCAGTACGGCGGTCTTGTTGCGGCCCGACTCGGTAGCCGTTATGTGCATGTAATAAAAAAGCGCGCTGAAGCTCATGCCGTAGAAAAACGCTTCGATCGAGGAACAAGCCAGCACGATGGCGTTAAGCTGTTCCCCAAAAAGGGTTATGGGGAAATCCGGCCGTGCCCAAGCAAGCCAGACAAATAAAAAATGTGGTACATTTATGCAAAGACCCAGCGGAAGAAAGGTGCGGCGCAGGCCGAACCATTTGATCAGATAACCGCCAAGAATTCCTCCCGTAATCATCCAAGGCATTTCAGCGAGGATCGAAATGTAGGGGATATTGCTGGCCGGACGAGCGAGCCCCCCGTTCTTGGCGGCGTCCAGATAGAAAGGATATTTCATGGTGAGAAAGCCCTCGCCAAAGCGGTAGAGTAGAATCAGTAGAATGATAAGTCCGACCTTCGGCTGTTGCAGGTATTCCTTGAAAACCTCGCCAAGAGCAAACCGGTTGTGGCGAACCGGCTGGTCTTCAGGAATGCGGGGAATGGCAAAGCAGTTCCAAATAGCAAAGAGGAGCATGAGTACACCGGCCGCCAGATAGGCTGCGGCAAATCCACGGTAAAAACCGGATTTATCGACGGACTCCACCCCGATGGCTCCGTAATGCGAAGCGATGCGGGTCGCGCCCATCAGCAGCACCATGGTTGTGAAAATGATCCCGCAGCGGATTGATGCGGTTTTGATTCCGATGAATTGAGCCTGTCGGGATGGATCAAGCGCCCGGATATAGAACCCGTCAGCAGCTGTCTCATGCGCCGCGCCGACCAGTGCCGTTAAGGATAGCACTCCCACCATACTCCACCAGAGCACCGAGGCCGTCGGATGAGACCAGATCATCATCGCTGCCAGAAAGGATGCGAACGCGGCCAGTGTCAATGTGATCAGAGAAAGTCGGCGCTTAGTTGTACATCCGTCCAGCCAAGGCGCAAACAAAAAGCGAAACGTGGCCACTATCCCAATCCCGCTTAGCAGGCCTATCTCCTGATTCGAGTATTCCAGCAACTTAAAAAAATTCGTCGGCAGCGCCACCATTAAACCCCCGCTGATGATCCCGAACGGCAGGTAGAGTGTAATGATATAGCGCCACGGGGACGGAAAGGACGATGCCTCGGGCGATGTAGAAACGGTTTCTTCTTTCATTTAAACCTCTTCCTTCGCTGTTACCGCTGAGCCCAATACGTAGTCGACAGCAATCAGAAGTTTTCCATGACACAGTGGGGGCGGCGCTCCGGCCAGATCCCCGCTGGCTCCGCCCGCCATAAATAGCATGGGAATAAACACCCGAGGGGATTGCTTATTCAGACTCATTGGATTTCCTTTCGATACAATAATAATGGAATGGCTGAAGGGTACGACCCTCACTTAATGCAAAGGCGGGGTGAGAGTCCCCCGCCTTACGTAAACACAGCTTTGACAGTGTCTATTACAACATCCGCTTGCGGCGGATCAGCAGGGTGATAACCGCGCCAAGCCCCAGCATCCCGATCGTGGCCGGCTCAGGAATGGCCGTAATCGACATATTATCAATGAAATCGGGATTAGCTGTCGATACGCCGGTCCGGATGTACGCGGTATTCCACGAAGTCTCATCCACGAGATATGTCTGGGTCGCAACCGTTGCGGCAGAATTAAAAAAGAGCTGTCTTGCCGGGGCCGGAGTTGTCAGGTTCTGGATATACACTGAGGTAATCTGATTGTTCTGGAAGTCCAGATTCATCGTAAGCCGCTCCCATGCACCAATTGCAGTAATGGTTGAGTCGTTTAAGGCTTCATACATCAGAACCGAGGTGCCGGTTCCGGCTCCGGGTCGGTAATAAATATTAGCGCTGGTCGACATGACGGCCACACCGCCTGAATTGCTTACAGAATAACCGAACCCGGCATAATTTGTGTGAGTAGTCGTACCGCCGCCCGAAGTCCGGTAAAAATCGACCGAAAACGATCCAGTTTTGTAAGCACTCAGCCCGAGACTGACGTTATTGCTGGCGCCACCGGCTGTTGTTGCCGAGGTGGATTTTCCGAGAACCTGACTGGTGTTGACGCCCACCCCGTTGGTGACCTGAACCGTGCCA
>CAZTEK010000036.1:0-11491 GCA_964612095.1 uncultured Verrucomicrobiota bacterium | reverse complement strand
AAACGGTGGTTTTCTCCGCAAGAGCACGCCTTTTTACAAACCTTGAAAAATCCAACGGACGGATTTTTCGAAATCTGGGCCAAAAAAGAGGCCTATGTCAAAGCGCTCGGCATCGGCATCTACAAAGATCTCAACACCTTTGCTGTTCCGGTCGGCGAACAACCCTTCTCTCCAAACATCGGAAGCGACCAACGCTGGTTTTTCCAAACATTGGAAATTGATTCCGGTTATGCCGCGGCTGTAGTTTCTGAAACACCGACGGTGCCGATTAATTTACGGAAGTTTTAACTCTATGAAAATCAGTATCGGTATTCTAGCGTGGAACGAAGGAATCAGCATTCGCTCGACCCTTCACAGTCTTTTCACCCAAAGTCTGATCCGCGACGTCCTGACGAGCGGCTTTCAAATTCAAATTGTCTGCGTTCCCAACGGATGTACCGACAATACCGCACTGGCCGCCCAAGGCGCTATGCTGGCCGCTGCCGAGAAACTGGGCTTTTCCGAAGGCATACGCTGGCAGGTTCATTCGCTGGAAAAGCCGGGAAAAACCAATGCCTGGAATGTTTTTGTACACGAATTGGCCGATCCTCAGGCCGATGTCATTTTCATGGTTGATGCCGACATCCAGATCTACATGCCCGATACGCTACGTAATATGCTTCAGAAGCTAATGCAATATCCGGAAGCCTTCATCTGTACCGACCTGCCGATTAAGCACATTGTTTTTAAAAATCGTTACAGTCTGCTCGACCAAATTTCAATGCATAGCGCACGAATTAATCAGTCGGCCTCCGGCCAGCTCTGTGGACAACTTTATTGCGCTCGCGCAACTTGGCTTCGCCGTCTTTGGATCCCTGAACAAATCATCGTCGAGGACGGTTTTATCAAGAAAATGGCCGTTTCAAATTTTCTTACCGAACCCGAAAATGCGACGCAACGATTAGTTGTCGCGGAAACAGCTTCACATGTTTTTGAAGCCTACACGCGGCTGTCCGATGTGCTGGCCACACACCGCCGACAAATTGCTGGCTATATTATCCACCGTTGGATATGGGAATACCTGCAAGAACACCTAACCGACGCACCAGATGCCGCCATATTGATTGAAAATCTGAACCGCACCACGCCTGACTGGTCCCGCCGCCTGATCGCCGACAAGATCAAACAACGTGATTATATTCGCATCTACAAAATTCTCATCGCCACCCGCCTTATCCGGTTCCGCGGATTCAGCTCCTCCAAAAAAGCGGCTTATTTACCCGTACTCGCAACTCAAATCCTGCTCGACTCGCTTCAGTTCTTAGCCGCACTGAAACTGCTTTGCCGAGGTAAACTTAAAAAACTATGGCGCGACACCCGCACGACCAGTGAGGAGATCAACCGGTGAATCTGGCCTTTGCTCACCATCTGGATTTCAATCAGTCCGTCAAAGGGCGCAAACCCGGCGCGGTAGGCATTCACACGGCGGCAGAAAATATCGCGCGACACCTCAAAGCAAACTCAAACGAGTTTCACTATCTTGCCCCGTTGCGCAACGTCTGTACACCGCTAGCCGCCACTCGAATTTTGCTCTATCAGAAATTGACGCAAAAGAAATATTACGGCTGGGCAGAGCCGTCGTTAAGTCACGGGTACGGCAGACAGCTTTCACATAAAATGAACCGCTGCTCCGCGCAGGCGATACTCTGCACCGAAGTTAAACATGCTACGTTTCTGAAAACAGACCGCCCGATTGCCATCTGGACCGATTCGCTCTACGGCGGACTTTTCGACTACTACCAGACCTTCACCGGACTTTGCCGCCGGACACAACGTGATCTGCAAAAACTGGATCGTGCGGCGGTCAAAAACTGCGCACGGCTGATCTTCGCTTCCGACTGGGCGGCACGCCGCGCCATGGAACTCTACGGTGCTTCGCCAGAACAAGTAAAAGTCGTACCGTACGGCGCCAATCTCACCTCCGAATTTTCGAGGGCTGATGCAGAAAAACTCGTGGCTGAAAAGCCAGTTGACGGGATTTGCCGCCTGCTTTTCACTGGCGTAGAGTGGAAACGCAAAGGCGGCGACACGGCGATCAAAGCTGTCGAAATCCTCAATGCACAGGGACTCCGCACAGAAATCACTTTCCTTGGAACAGACCCGGCTAAGCACATGCAAACGGTTCCGGCATTTGCCAAAAGCGCCGGGTTTCTCTCTCTCTCCAAACCGGACGAGCGGGCGAAGATGGAACAGCTTTATCGCGAGGCACATTTTCTAATCCAACCCTGCCGCGCCGAATGTTTCGGCCACATCTTTCCCGAAGCCAACAGCTTTGCCCTGCCCGCGATTGCTTCGAATACCGGCGGCATTCCCACGGCAATTCACGAAGGAATCAATGGCTATTGCGTGGACGTAGAAAATGCTCCGGCTTATGCGGAACGCATCGCGACTCTCTTCGACAGACCGGACGAATATCGCATTCTGGCGATGAAGGCTTTTGATGACTACACCGCCCGCCTCAGCTGGACGCAAGCCGCAAAGCAGGTGGTTAAAATTCTTCAGGATTTATAGTTCCGACTGCTCGGCGATCAGCAGGTTGGCACTGTAAAAGAGCATGATGAATACCAGTTCCATGGCTTCTTCAAAGCAAGCGAGGATATGAATCTCGGCCCGCTGAAGAATACTCCAGCCAGCGGCGACCTCAAACAAAACCACTATTTCCACCGCGACCCAGGCCAGTAGCCAGCATATACTGGCCGCTCGTTTCGGAGAGGTTTTTGTCATTCGTCGGTATTGGCCGGAAACTAAAGCAAAAACCACCAAAGCGGCCGGGGCATAAATCAATACCCAGGAAAATCCGCGCTGTTCAAGCGCGGTGTCTTTGACAATACCGGTGGCCTGCTCCAGTTCATAACCCATGAATTCGTGCAGCACGAGCGCTTCATCCGCAGAGAGAAAGCAGAACCCGAGCGCCATCAGGATCAACAGCGTTTTTCCGAACTTCGAAAGTGCTGGATGGCGACTGACCAGAAAGAAGGTAAAACCAGCGATGACAAAAAGGATGCTTTCAAACCAAGTGCCTATGGTGCGCTCCTCACGCAGATCAATGATGGCATTAAGGTAATCCAGCAGTTTTGACATTCCTTCTGTGTAGTGCGCAAAAAACGCTTGTGCACTAACGAGAATACAAAGGCCGACCAACGGCCAAAACAATAAACGGAGCAATTCGCGAACTTTCAAAATGACACCCCTTAGTTGCTATTAAGACTAAGCAAAAAACGGGCAAAACACTAACAGAAAAACGATCAGTTAAAATGTTTCTCTTTGTGTATTGGGCAAGTACAGATAACCGCACCACCAAAAGGCAACTCAAACGGACAATTGCACTGACGGATTTTACTTACAAAAAGAACTACATTCCCGACCGTGTCAACTACCGTGCAGGAATGGCCGCATTTTGTGCCGCATTTCTCAAGATGGTTACATCGACGACACCCTGACCCTGAACATCCCGTAGAACATGCTTTACGTTCGTTCATGCATACCTCCGTTTAACGGATGCATCTTATCGAAAACGATAAATACAGGAAAGAATTATTTTATTAATTAAGTTTTGATCAATTGTTTATTAAATAAATGCAAATACAGCCCTTTATTCATTTCACAGGACTCATAACAATATAGGTCGGCAAACCAACCACTTCGAAATGATCAAGAATTTCTTTGGCCGGCGATTCATCAGAACGGGTGGCGTCGAATTTGATCACCTTGTAGCCCGTCAGCCGCTTTTTCACCGAGAGATCCGCAAAGGTCGCATCCAGTGCATGGCAGTTTTTACACCAGTCGGCCCAGAAATCGATCAAAACGGGCTGGCCGGCCTCATAAGCCGCATTCAGTTCATTACGAAAATCGGCCGCGCTGCTCACTAACTGTTCTCCACTGCTAAACGAGGGTGCATCAGTTTTTAATAACCGGGTTGCCAGCAGGCCGTAATAAACAGCGAAAAGTAAAATCAGCACACCGAATCCACGTTTTATCCACTCCATCCAATTGCCCGGCTTCGGCAAAAACGAAAGCCCTGCCCCCGCGAATGGCCATGGTAAGGCCATTCCCAGTCCGAGAATGAACGGCAGCGCCAGCCCGGCCTGCAGGCCATGCGCATACAAATTGCCTGAAAGCAGCAGCACGGCGATCACCACCGGTGCGACGCACGCTCCGGCCAGCAATGCCGCAACACCACCCATAAAAAAAGCAGAGACAAATCTGCTCTTAAATTGAGTTCCGCCTATTCCGTTTTGAAAACGGGAAAGGTCAATGTGTAACACGCCAAACATCGAAAGCGCCAAAACTAAAAATACAGCCGCGATGCTGAAGTTAAACCACGGACTTGCATTCAGCGCGCCAAACCGCGTTCCACCCAGCACCACTGCCAGACCCAGCGCACCGTAAACCACCGTAATGCCCAAGCCATAGACCGCACCCAGCGAGAAACCTCTACTACGCGACTTCGACTGCGCCCCAGCCCCAAGAATCGCCAAATTCACTGGGATCATCGGCAAAACGCAAGGCGTCAGGTTTAGCGCCAGCCCGCCGAGCAGAATCAAAAACAGCGTTCGCCACAGTCCCCACCGCTCAAAAAACACTACGGGATCAGCCGAAAACCGCGCATAAACGCTCTGTGCTGGACGTCCGCCTTCGGCTTGATCGATAAATGCAGAAAAAGCTACGGTATCCATATAGCCCGACCCAGTATGAGTAATTTTGAAGTTTCGCAGGCTTTCAACCCATGAAACCTCCGCCGTCTGGGAAACTCCCGTGAGAGCCACTGTAAGAAGAAGAGAGAAAAGGATTAACTTTTTCATAGGTACACTCCAAACTCATCGCACTTATGGACAGTACTGAGCATACCGCGTTAAAAATTTTGAAGCAAATCCGCAAGGCAGGTTTTACCGCTTACTTTGCGGGCGGCTCTGTGCGCGATAAATTACTTGGTCGCAAAGCCAAGGACTACGATATTGCCACCAGCGCTACCCCCGATCAAATTGAAGCGCTCTTCCCTAAAACGGTCGCCGTCGGCAAAGCCTTCGGCGTGATCGTCGTCGTCGCCGACGGAACCGAAACAGAAGTCGCCACCTTCCGTGCCGACGGCGGCTATCAAGACGGACGCCGCCCCGATTCCATCGAGTTCTGCGGTGCCGAAGAAGATGCCAAACGGCGAGACTTCACTGTCAATGGAATGTTTTATGATCCAATCGAAGATCGAATCATAGATTACGTTGGTGGACAGGTTGACCTCGAAAAGAAAATCATCTGCGCCATTGGCGATCCAGACCGACGTTTCACCGAAGATCATTTACGCATACTGCGCGCCGTCCGCTTTGCACATACACTCAGTTTTGAAATTGAACCCGCCACCCGCGCCGCGATTCAAAAGCATGCACCGGATCTGGCAAAAATCAGTGCCGAGCGCATTGAAAATGAATTCTCGCGCACTCTCACCGAAAGCATTCGTCCGGGCGATGCCCTGCGCGAACTGGTTGCACTCGGCTTGATGAAATATGTCATCCCCGAAATTCTTCCAATGATCGGACAGGAGCAGCCTCCGCAGTTCCATCCGGAAGGCGATGTCTTTGAACATACCGTACTCATGCTCAATCTCATGATAAATCCGAGCCGTGCCCTCGCCTACACGGCTCTACTGCACGATGTCGGAAAACCTGCAACGGCTTTTATGGGTACAGACCGCCTGCGCTTTCATGGCCATGAGCGCAAAAGCGCCGAGATGGCCGAAGAAATTCTGCGCCGCCTGAAACTGCCGGTGAAAGAGATCAAGCAGATACTCATCGCGATTGATGGGCACATGCGCTTCAAAGATGTACAGAAGATGAACAAATCCACCCTGCGCAAACTGATGGGTGCCGAAACTTTTGATCTAGAGATGGAACTGCACCGCCTCGACTGCTCCGGTAGTCATCGCCTGCTCGACAACTATCACTACTTGCTCGAAAAGGCCGAAGAAATGAAAAAAGAGCCGATTCTGCCCGAACGGTGGATCACCGGCAAAGATCTGAAGGAATCGGGTGTCAGCTCCGGACCGCGCATGGGCGAACTGATCCAGCTTGCCTACGATGCCCAACTCGAAGACCGCTTTGCCGACCGCGCCGCCCTGCTCGACTGGCTCAGGACACAGATTTAACTTCCAAGGTTTGGAAACTTTTTGTGTTTTTCGTGGCTATAACTTCCAAGGTTTGGAAAACTCCAACCCGATTTAAACGGGAGCCATGTCATGGAAGAACTGATTCGTAAACTACTGGTTGAACTGGGCGAAGATCCGGAACGCGAGGGACTGCAAGGCACCCCGGCACGCGTTGCCGAGGCCTATAAATTTCTAACACACGGCTATCAACAAAATATCGATGATGTACTTAACAACGCTTTTTTTGAGGCTGAAGACAGCCACATGGTGATCGTTAAGGATATCGAAGTTTACAGCCTCTGCGAGCACCACATGCTTCCATTCATCGGCAAGTGCCATATCGGCTACATCCCAGAGAAAAAAGTAATCGGCGTGAGCAAACTGGCCCGCGTGGTGGATGTCTTTTCGCGGCGGCTGCAAATTCAAGAACGATTAACCAATCAGATCGCCCGTACAATTATGGACAAAACCGGCGCACAGGGCGTTGGTGTGGTGATCGAAGCACAACATCTTTGCATGATGATGCGCGGTGTGGAAAAACAGAACTCCAAGATGATTACCTCCGCGATGCACGGAACGTTCCGTTCACAGCTCGCGACGCGCACGGAGTTCCTGCGGCTGATCGGAACGATTGGTTAGTCAATCCGCAGATCGAGACAGATCAACCGCGAAAGATTTTCAGAATCGGGGAGATTCTGGCAAATGTAGGCGCGGCCGTCGCTCAGCACCGGAGCAGTCCACGTCTGCTCGGCGTTGAATAGTCGTACAGACGAAAGGATGCGGAACCCTGCGGGAGAAAGGTCGAGCCAGGCAAGCAGTCCGTTTTCGCCGAGGCAGAGAAACCGTCCGTCGGCATAGATCAGCGAGCCGATGCCGAACCCTGCGTTGCCGGGCGGTTCGCGGTACTGGTCGGCACCGCGCCCGCTACCAGCCGCAGCCTGAGATTCAATCCCTTCAAGTTTGATCACCTCGCGCCAAACGCGCGTTCCGGTTTCCCAGTCCATGCAGGTAAGCTGGTTGTTGGCAAAACCGTATAAATGCCCATTATGGAGGATCGGCGTCGCCCAGTGCGAGGCGTAGGCTTTGGTGCGGTAAATCTCCTTGAACGTGAAGTCCGGTTGCACCTCCAGCATAACCCCGCCCACGTCGTAAGATGATGATATGAAAACACGGTTTCCGGAAACCACCGGTGTAGAGGCATTCACTGAGGCATAGCGCGGGCTGCGCCATGGAAAACGGAAATAAATTTTTCCGGTAGCCGAATCAAGGCAGAGCAGACCCCCGACGGGCGGGCTGGATTCGCCGCCGGCAAAAACAAACAGGACTCGCCGTCCGTACAAGGTTGCCGCAACAGGTGTGGCATAGCTGCGCCCCCAAGTATCCTCCGCAATCCAACGGGTGGCTCCGCTGAACTTATCGAGCGAAACGACACATTTCCCCGAGCCAAGGTTCAAAATGAGCGCATCGCCTTCAATCAGCGGCGAGGAGCAGAAGCCAAAGAAATCCTCGCCCACTGCGAATTCCTCCATCAACTGGCGGCACCACAGGAGCCGTCCGTCCTGCAGACTGAGACCGCTCAGTACGCCCTGCACGCCGAGTGTGTAAACACGGTCGCCGTCAATGGCCGGGGAGGCGCGCGGCCCGGTGAGATAGTTAAAGCGGTCGTGATAGGTAGTCGGCGTTTCGTTCGACCAGATCAGAGCACCTGTCGCGGCGTCGAGGCATTCCACTTTCTCCACATTCTGCGAACGTCCGTGGTGGATCAGTCGTCCTTTATAGATAGAGGGTGCGGAATAACTTTCTCCGCGCGGATGAGACCAGAGTATCCGGGCTGCCGACAGATTCGTTGCCAACCCGGTCTCCGCTGATTTCCCGTCGCGGGTTGCCCCCAGAAACTGCGGCCAGTCAGCCTGAACGGGCACCGCAAACCACACGACGAACAACATCAGGAACCACATAGCAATCCTTCAGTCTTTTCACTTAGCAGGAACTGTTTTTCTGGCCGCAGCAGTCTGGGACGGTTTTTTGGCGGCTGACTCCTCTATGCTGACGAGATTGTCGTGTTCGCCTTTTTTCATCTTAAACTTACCGGGGTATTTTTTAAGCAACGCGCCAAACGTTTTGCAATCGTAATTCGCTTCATCAAAGGTCGGATCCAGACGTTTAACCATGTTACGAACACTTGAATTCAAAGCCCACTCGTCCCCCGACTTGGCTTCGATCTGTTTAATGGCCCTGGTAATCAGTTCGACTGCATCCTTTACAGCCACTTCATCGCCTTCCGGTTCCGTAACAACCGCCGGATCTTTAATCATCAGGGACTCATAATATTTAAATTCGGAACAGCTGTTGGCCCAATGCGGATTCGTGCTGGCCTTGCACCCGACACCGATCAACTGTTTGCCAGCCGTTTTTATTTTCTGAGCCAGCGGGATGAAGTCGCTGTCCCCGCCAATCACAACAACCGATGAGATGTACGGAAACCGCATGACATTATCCAGTGCATCCAGCGAAAGTTTGATATCCGCACCGTTTTTGGCGGAAGCTCCGGGCGGGAAAATCTGGATCAGTTCAACGGCTGTCTTCAGTAAGGATTGCCGGTATTTCCCGTACCACTGCCAGTTACAGTAGGCCATATTTATGGCGACATTCCCATAGGTTGCCGCAAAGTCATAGACCGCCTGAACATCAACCAGTATCTCTTGCGGCGTATATCGACTCTGCTTCTGATACGCCCCTCGCCCGTTTTTCGCATCAAACAGGCTTGCATGAATATTTTCGAAATCCCAGTAAACTGCCACTGCGTCTTTAGCCATAAAGCCCTCCTGTATCTCCCGCTTTTACAGGATTATCTGGGAATCCGGAGTCTTTTCTTCCGCTTTGCGCAGTGCGCGAATCGTATCCAGAATAATAATCACTGCCAGAATCAGCAGCACGAGGCTGATGCCGCCGATAATATGACGGAGATCAAAGAAGCCCCCTTTGGCGAGCAGGTTTTTATACGTCAGCTGAACCAGCGCGGTAAGCGTGGTGACAAACATGAAAATCATCGGGATGGCCACGTAAAAGGTTCGCTTTCCGCTGCGTTTCAGCCAGGTGAAAATCACCAGCAGCGCCAGCGCCGCCAGCAGCTGATTGCACGCGCCGAAGACCGGCCAGATCGCTTGCCACGCGGGAATAAGCTGCCCGTTGGGCCCCGGTATTTTCTGAAAAACCACCAGCACGGGCAGAATCAGCACCGCCGCCGTAGAGAACAGCCGCAGCCAGAATTGATTGCCCAGATTAAAAATCTCTTCGACAAGAAACCGGGCCAGCCGGGTGCAGGAGTCCAGCGTAGTCAGCAGAAAAGTGCTGACGGACAGCATAGCGAAAGTCCGGGCGAACTCGGCCGGAATTCCGAGCGTCTCGACAAATGTGCCGAGACCGTTACTGAACGTCACCACCGGGGTCTGTCCGGCAGGAACTTTGCCGGAAATAATCATTACGGAAGCAACCGCCAGCAAAGCAAGCAGTCCTTCAACCAGCATGGAGCCGTAGCCGATACGCCGCGCATCACTTTCTTTGCCCAGTTGCTTGGCGGATGTGCCGGACGCAACAATGGAATGAAATCCGCTGACCGCGCCGCAGGCGATGGTCACAAACAGCGTCGGATAGATAAATCCCATCGTTTCACTGGTGAACCCCTTGAACACCGGATAGGAAGCCGCAGAATGGCCCGTCACGCCATAAATGATCAGACCGATCGCGCCGCCCAGCAAACAGGCATAGAGCAGAAAGGAAGCCAGATAGTCGCGCGGCTGGAGCAGGATCCAGACCGGAAGCATGGCAGCGAAAAGGCAATAAATAATCAGAATCAGCGCCCAGAAGTTTTTGGCCGAACCGAACACCTGCGGAACCATTTCGGCCGTAAGGGGAAACTGGTTGCCGAGCCAGAGTCCGCCGAAAACCAGCGGGACAAAAATCAACGTGCCCAGCCAGGTTTTCACCTTCAGTTTATAAATACAAAGACCGAACAGAACCGCCAGCACAATGTAAAACAGTGAAGCGGTAGCGACCACACCGCCCTGCCGGGCCTCCAGAACAACCTGATCCGAACCCTCCTGAATCACTGTGGTCGCCGGAACAAAGGTGCTGGCCGTGATATCGAGAAAAACAATAACAACGTAAATCAGCGTCAGCAGAATAAAGGACAGAAACATGTAGTACGCCATCGGGCTGAGAAAATTTTTGCATATCTGACCGATGGAACGCCCTTTATTGCGGATACTGATAACCATGGACGCGAAATCATGCACGCCGCCAATCAGTATCGACCCGATGATAATCCAAAGCACCGCCGGCCCCCAGCCAAACGCCAGTGCGGCAATAACAGGGCCGACAATCGGTCCGGCACCGGCAATCGTGCTGAAGTGGTGTCCGAACAGGATCATGCCAGCGGTGGGAACATAGTCCACGTTATCGCACAGCGTATGAGCCGGTGTTGGACAACGGTCATCCAGATTCATCTCTTTAGCCAGAAACCGACCGTAAAAACGATACGCTAAAGCGAACAGCAGGCACCCAGCAAAAAATACGACTAGAAGCATAATCAACCCTCCGTTTATGCCGTGCAGGATAACGAACTCAGCCGGATTGACAAGCCGCCTGTTGACAGGTTCTTACAGCCAACGCCGTCATTTATACAGCTGATCGAGTATCCCGTAATAATCCGTAATGGACTGAACAGACTTCTGCATCAAAAGCATCGTCCCCCAAGTCAGAATCAGCACGACCAGCGTCCAGATTATTTTTTTACGGAGACTGAAATCGGGCTGAAACCAAAAAAGAGGAATGGCAAAGGGGCCGACACAAAGCACGGCCGTGATCAGCCAGCCCGGGCGCAGATACCACGGCGCTTTCTTCTTCGGCATCAAAAACTGCCCGCAAAACCGGCACAGGATCGCATCGTCCTGAATTTCTTCTGCACAAAACCGGCACTTTTTCATACGAGTTATTTCTCCATCAGGCGGGTAAAAAACTCTGGAACCGGCGCTTCAAAAACCATCCGCTTGCCGCTATGCGGATGATCAAACGCGATAGATCGGGAATGCAAAGCCATGCGCTCAAACTTTTTTCCTTTAGGGCCGTATTTGGTGTCACCCACCACCGGATGACCCAGCTCTGCAAAATGAACGCGAATCTGATTTTTACGCCCGGTCAGCAGGTTGATTTTCAGCTCACTGAAGTTTTTGTTTTCGCGCATAACACGATATTGCGTCTCGGACCACTTGCCTTTCGTCTGATCGGTTGAATAAACGAACTGATCATCATTCTCCG
>CAZTEK010000035.1:0-11905 GCA_964612095.1 uncultured Verrucomicrobiota bacterium | reverse complement strand
ATGGCATTCTAGCTAACGCCGCGCTGATGACCACCGGTGAAGGGCTTGATCTACTCTCGGCATTACGAATAGGTGCTGATCTCGGGCTGTTGCCCAAAATAGCACGGCGCGAAATTGATCGGCTTTTCATCCGAATTCATCCCGCGCATCTTCAAAAAGAAGCTGGCGCGGCACTGAGCCCAGAAGATCGTGATATTAAGCGTGCGCAACTCATCCGCAAATTTTTGGAAGATAAATGAAAAAAACACGCGTTGATCAAAAGTTCGCCGCTCTTAAAAATCAGGGCAAAAAAGGATTTATCGCCTACATCGGTGCGGGCGATCCGTCGCTCGAAGAAACCGTCGATATCGTCCTGCGCCTTGAAGATGCCGGAGTGGATTTGGTCGAACTCGGCCTGCCGTTTTCCGATCCGCTTGCCGACGGTCGCGTCAATCAGGATTCCGCCGCCCGCGCGCTGGCCGCCGGAGCGACATTTGATGGCGTGATGAACTGCGTCGCCAAAATCCGCGAGCGATCACAGATCCCGCTGATTTTCTACGCTTACCTCAACACGCTCTATGCCCGCGGTTTTGAAAAAGCTATGAACGAAGCGGCTGCGGCGGGCATTGACGGATTCCTGATTCTCGACATGCCGAGGGAGGAAGCTGGGCCGTACAAAAAATTTACCTCCGCCGCCAACCTCAACAGCATTATGCTCATCACACCAACCACGCCGGAAGAGCGGATGAAACAGATCGTCAAAGACGCCAACGGCTTTGTCTATTGCGTTTCCCGCGAAGGCGTCACCGGTGTGCGCGACTCCATCGCCGAAGGTGCACGCGGACTGGTTGAAAAAATAAAATCGCACACCAAGTTGCCGGTTGCGCTCGGGTTCGGAATCGGCATGCCGGCGCAGGCCGCTGAGGCGGCATCGTTCGCTGATGCGGTTGTCGTCGGTAGCGCCATCGTTAACAAATTCCATAACAACCCGCACACGCCGGAAGGGCGCGCCGCCGCCGCCGCCTTTGTTGCTGAAATGGTTCGGGCCGTTAAAGCGGTTTGATTTTTCAAATATTTGAAAAACGCTCACAAAGTTTCTAACCGGTTGAATAGTCAAAGGAGGGCTTGCTATGAAAACTGAAAAACAAAATAACCAATTAGGCGTACTGCCTCTTTCTTTTTATGCGAAGATGACAGAAATGAGGTTTTTTTTTACGCATTTTCCCATATCCTATAGGTCTTTCTCGAAAAAGATGCGCATCTTGTTCTCTAAAAAGAAGGAGTGGGAGCCGGGGTTGAGAAATCGTTTCCGATTCACTCGACACGAAATTGTTTTTGATGATTTATCAGCCCGCGATTTCAATGATTTTGATTTAATCGTTCCATTGACGATTAACGATGTCCGTTATTTGAGCACAATGCGGGATCAGTTGAAATGGAATCCAATTCCAATTCCGAGTCTGGAATGTATTGAGCTTTGTGATGATAAATACAGGTTTAATCAGGCGCTTATTCAGAGTGAGCTTAAAGATTTGGTTCCTCAAATGGGCGGAAATCTGAATTATCCATATATTCTGAAAAAGAAGACCGATGAATGGGGCGCAAACTGTCATATCATTGAGAGCGAAGAAACGGTAAAGGCCTTATCTGATAAGTTGACTGATTCGGCGTACTTTACTCAGGAGCTTGTGTTGGGTCGCGAACAATATTCCGCGCACATTCTTTTTAAAAACAATCAGGTTGTTTTTTCTGTCGACATCAAACATGTGTTCAACACAAAACACCCTATTCAGGGGCGGGATGCATCCAGTTATACGCGTGTGCGCGATTGTCCGTATTTAGATCAATTTGTCGCTGTTCTCACCCATATCGGTTTTGAGGGACTGTGTTGTATTGATTATAAAGTTCGAGATAATGCGCCACTTATTTTGGAGATTAACCCAAGATTCGGCGGGAGTTTATGTCGGTATTTTATTTATTTTATTCAGGTTCTAAACCGGCCAGATCGTCGCCTCTCTCAGCCGCACGATTGAACTGATGCAGGAAATCGACAAAACAATTTCAAACTGGCCTATTAACTAAAGGAACAGATTTATGAGCGGACGTTATGCAGTGATTATGGCGGGCGGGAAGGGTGAGCGGTTCTGGCCGCTGAGTACATCCAAGCATCCGAAGCAGCTTCTCGCTTTGGTAGGCGATAAGGCGCTGATCGCGCAGGCCGTGGAGCGGCTCGACGGTTTGATTCCGCCGGAAAATGTTTTTGTGGTGACGAACGCCGATCTGGTCGAGGCAACACGCAAAGCCGCGCCGATGCTTCCGCCCGAGAATATAGTCGGCGAGCCGATCGGGCGCGACACGGCGGCGGCGGTAGCCTGCGGCGGCGCGCTGGTTGGCGCACGCGATCCGAAAGCGGTTTTCGCGGTGCTGACGGCCGATCAGGTGATGGGCGATCTCGATGTCTTTAAGGCGACGTTACGCGGCGGAATGGACTTGGCGGAGAAAAATGAAATTCTGGTAACCATCGGTATTCAGCCGACGTTTCCAAGTACCGGCTTCGGCTACATTGAGTCTGGTGCTGATTTTGCAAAAGTTGAAGGGGTGCAGTTCAAAAAGGCGGTACGGTTTGTGGAAAAACCGGCGTTGCCAAAGGCCGAGGAATATCTGGCGAGCGGGCGTTTTTTCTGGAATTCCGGCATGTTTATCTGGTCGGTTCCAACCCTTGGAAAAGCGTTCGCGGTACATTGTCCAGTAATGAAGACGTTGATGGATGAGTTGACCGCGTTTGCAAAGCGCGGTGAGATTTTTCAAGGTTTGGAAAAAATCTATCCAACCCTTGGAAAAATATCGGTGGACTACGCGCTGATGGAGAAGGCTGATAATATCGTGATGGCCTGTGGAACCTTTTCGTGGGACGACGTTGGTTCGTGGCCTGCACTGGAAAGCCATTTTCCGCAGGATACAGACGGCAATACGCTGATCGGTGAATGCCAGCAGATTGACTCTAAGAACAATATTATCTATTCTAAAGACCGTCTGACGGCGGTGATTGGTGTAGAGAATTTGATTGTCGTTCAGGCCGATGGTGTGACGCTAGTCTGCTCTAAGGATAGAGCTCAGGATATTAAGAGGATGGTGAACGATCTTCGTGCCAAAGGATCTTTTGATTGTCTGCTTTAATAAGGGAGTAAATCATGGATGCATGGTTGAAGGAGTTCTATGAGTTGTTTGTGTACTTTTTTGGCAGGGCGACTCCATCTGAAACCTATGTGGTTATTTTGCTTTGTGTGTTGTTTGGTGCATTGGCTTTGAGTCGTATAGGTATGGGGTTGGGTGCATTAGGAGCTTTCTATACCACCGGCGTTTTATTGACGTCCGCTGGGCTGGTGATCATCGTTGCAGCTTTGGCGATTTTGCCGTTTCTTAATTTTTATGCATGGTGGATGCCTCTGGCTGTGCCGTGTGTAGTGATTTTGGTAGTGGTATTGCCGCTGACCATGCTTCTTCAGCAATGCGGATATGTTACATCGCTGATTGCTTGGACGGTGACGTTGCTTGTGATTGCGGTAGTTTTAACTTTAGAGCCGATGGCCATGCGTTCGTTTGAAAAGGGTTTTGAAAAGGCAATTAAAAATGGCACACGGCTTGAGCAACACCGAATTGAAACGGAGCAGTTAAAATAATGGGACGAATCCTTGGGATTGATCACGGCGATGTGCGGATAGGAATTGCGCTGAGTGATCCGACGGCGTTTCTGGCGTCATCGCTTTGTGTTCTTGATAGTACGAATGCTGGATTGGAGCGAGTTATTGCGCTGATTGTAGAGCATCAGGTTGAGAAGATCGTCGTTGGACTTCCTCGCAATATGGACGGTTCATACGGCCCAGCGACAGCGAAGGTTCGGGTTTTTATTGAAAAATTGAAGGCCAAAACAGGTGTGCCAGTTTTTGAGTGGGACGAGCGGTTGAGTACGGTGAGTGCACACAATGCGTTGCGTGAGGCGGGTCTCAATGGGAAAAAGCGCAAGGGCGTGGTGGATAAGGTCGCCGCACAGATCATTTTGCAGAATTATCTCGATGCGCAACTATAAACACGGTTGACAAATTAACAGTATACAGTAACTATCTGCTCACATTCCGGCATTTATCTTGTTTTTAATGAACATGCCAGTAGTCCGGATTCCTGTTTATCCTCCAAATAATTTATGAATTCAGCGCGAGCGATCATTCTTGGTGTTACCGGTGGTATTGCCTGCGGTAAGACAGAAGTAGGACGCATTTTATCCGCAGAAGGGTTTAAGGTGCTGGATAGTGATTTTCTGGCACATGAACTGATGGGTAAAGGGCGTCCGGTTTATGAGCAGGTGGTCGAACACTTCGGTGAGGAGATATTGTCGGCGAGCGGGGAAATTGACCGAGTGCAGCTTGGGAAGAGGGTTTTCGCCGATTCTCAGGAACGTGTGGCACTAAATCGGTTGGTGCATCCAGCGGTAATAAAAGGCGCGCAGGCATGGATTGGGGCGTGTCGTGAGGCGCAGGAAGATGCGGTGGTGCTGGTGCCTCTTCTGTTTGAATCGGGCTGGACGAAGGGCTGGGATGCCATAATTTGTGTAACGGCTCCAGAAGAACAAATTTTCAAAAGGTTGGAGAATCGCGGATTTTCGAAAGAAGAAGCGATTAAACGGATTGAATCGCAGATGTCGCTGATAGAAAAGGCTACCCTATCGGATTTTGTAATTGAAAACGGTGGGACGCTAGAATCATTGCGCCGTCAGGTATGTGATCTTGTCGAAGTGATTAGATGTGAGAAGAGGAAGAGTTATGAGTGAAGAACAGGAAAAAGTTGCGAAACCGGTGAAAGCGCCAAGAGCTCCACGTATTGCGAAGATCGTAAAACCAAACCCAGATATGGCTCCTATGGTTGAGCCAGCGACGGCGGTCGAGAGATCCACGCCGCACGCAGAAGTTATAGATGATCGTGGACAATCGCAGGATAATGACTATCGGCAAGATGATCGTGGGCCACGGCCAGATCATGAGCAGCGGCAAGACGATCGCGAGCCACGGTCAGATCATGATCGGCGGCAAGATGATCGCGGGCAACGACCCGATAGTGGTCAAAGTCAGGATAATCGCGGACAACGACAGGATAATGGTCCCCGTCATGATGATCGCGGACCTCGGCAGGATGATCGCGGACAGAGGCAAAACAATAACTCTCGGCAAGACAACAATCGTCGACCGAATAATAATCGCAATTCTCGACACCACGGACGGGGTCGTAATGATGGGAATACGGGCGGGAATGGGTACAACGGCAACCATGGTAATGGCGGTGGGAATGGCGATGAACAGGAAAGATCGCCCGAAACACCGGCTAAAAAAATGCCGAAACTTAATCTCTTTGAGCTCCAGGTGACGGAGATTCCAGAGCTTAAAAAGTTGGCGGAGAGTTATTCGATTGAAGATCCGGCTGGCTTGCGCAAGCATGAATTGATTTTTGAAATTCTTAAAACCCAGATTCGCTGGGGTAATGAAGCAAATTGCCGCGGTATTCTTGAAGTGTTGCCAGATAAATTCGGTTTCTTGCGGTCATCTGAAAACAATTATCTGCCAAATCCTGAAGATATTTACGTTTCTCCGCCGCAGATTCGTCGTTTTGGTTTGCGTACTGGTGATTTGATTGAAGGGCCAATCCGTTCGCCGCGCCCTAAGGAACGTTTCTTTGCCTTGTTGTCGGTTGATAAGGTGAATAACGATGCGCCAGAAAAAAACCTCAATCGTATCCCGTTCGAAAATCTTACACCGCTTTTCCCAGATGAACGGTTGGGACTTGAAACCACCGCTGACGAAATTTCGATGCGTGTAATGGATTTAGCGACGCCGATCGGTAAAGGACAGCGTGGATTGATCGTTGCACCTCCGCGCACCGGCAAGACGGTGCTTTTGCAGAAAATTGCTAATAGCATTTCACAGAACAGCCCGGACTCTAAGCTGATTATTCTTTTGATCGATGAGCGTCCTGAAGAAGTTACAGACATGCAGCGAACCACGAAGGCCGAAGTTCTTTCTTCGACTTTTGATGAGCATCCGGAACGTCATGTACAAGTCGCTGAGATCGTAATCGAAATGGCTAAACGCCGCGTCGAAAACGGGGAAGATGTGATTATTTTGCTCGATAGTATTACTCGGTTGGCGCGCGCTTATAACACCATTCAGCCCCACAGCGGAAAAATTCTTTCTGGCGGGGTGGATGCGAATGCATTGCATAAACCCAAACGCTTTTTTGGCGCAGCTCGCAATATTGAAAATGGCGGCAGTTTGACGATTATCTCGACGGCTTTGGTTGACACGGGTAGCCGCATGGATGAGGTGATTTTTGAAGAGTTTAAAGGAACTGGTAATATGGAGCTGGCACTGGATCGTGATCTGGTTGGTAAACGCATTTTCCCAGCGATTAATATTGAGAAGAGCGGTACACGTAAAGAAGAATTGCTATTGCATAAGGAAGAATTGGCCAGAATCTGGACCTTGCGTAAGGCGCTCAAAGATGTTCCGCCGGTTGAAGCAATGGAATTACTTATTAATCGTCTAAAGAAAACCAAGAGTAATGCTGAATTTCTAATGGCTTTACAGGGGTAAGGTGTAGAAATTTATGTACGCATTCTGTCTAGTGTTGTTTTTCTTCCTGATCAATATCCATTTGAATTAGGTCACGAACGTCTTTGGGCGAGAATTCGGCGTAGTCGAGAAAGTTTTGTATTACTTTGTCCATGCGAATGGATTCCATAACGATTTGTTGGCAGAGATCTTGACGTTCTTTGACGGCGGGAGATTCCACGTCGGTGCTACTTCTGATATTGAGCTGGATGAGTTGGACAGCACCGGATATTCCGGTGAGTGGAGTGCGAATTTGGTGGGCCATTTCTTTGGCCATATTGGCGGCTGCTTTTATACGTTCAAGCTGGCGGGTTTGACTTTGTAGTCGCAAGAAATGGGAGAGGTCGTTGAAGTTAAGGATGCGGGTATCTACTAATTTGTTGGTTGATGCATTGGTTTGATGGACGGCTTCGGCGGGCAAGGTAAGACGAGCGTCTTCGATGCTAACTGGGAATACAGAGCCATCAGCGCGGCGAAAATAATCAGAAGCACCTCTTAGGTCAGTGTCTCCGCCTTTAACTTCTGAAGGTTTTAGGTGGATGGACGAAAGCGTTTTTCCAATTAGCTCGGACTCATCGCGGCCGAGCAGGACGCAAGCGCGTCCATTAGCCATCAGAATTCGGTTGTCGATATCGAGCAGTAAGAGCCCGGTTTTTACGTTTTCAAAAACAAGTTTGGTGATATCACGAAACTGTTTTTCTTTTTGACTGATGTAGTCACAGCGGCGTGAGACATAGGCGCTGGCGATGCCGAAAGCGATGAAAATAGCAATTCGCAACGCCATGGCGCCGGAGGTGTCCCCGAAGCTTTTTGCGGCCGCTATGGACGGGTATTGCACTAGAATATCTCGTGACATTAATAAGATGACTAGTGTGTAAGAAATAATGGCCAGTGCAGTAATTTGGATCGTTTGCTTGAGGGGTAGGATGATGCCGGCGGACAGAATGATTAACGGATAGAGAAGGATTAGAAAGTCGTTCTGTGCGGTGCCGGCGAAGTAAACCAGTCCAGATACAAATACCAAGTCTACTAAGAATTGTAGCGGAGCCAATCGTCGCATCCGATCTTGATTGCGCATCCATAGTGAGTAAGGGATGGTTATGATATAGGCAAAGGCGATGAACGCGTAGAATGCGATACTGTCCTGTTTCAATACGAAAGAGAGAACGATCAGGAAGCAGCTAATGGCTGTAAGTCGTCCACCGAGTAGCCCCATCATGGTGGTCCACGATATTTCGCGACCGTTTTCTACCTGTTCTTTTTTTGTCATAATGGTGTCTTTCTTACATCACGACTTCGGTCATCTTGAAAATAGGCATAAACATCGCCAATACGATTCCACCGATCATTACCCCAATCACTACCATTAGCAACGGTTCAAGCATGGAGGTGAGTCCTTCCAGCATGGTGTCGACTTCTTCTTGATAGAATTCGGATAGTTTACTGAGCATTTCTTCCATTTTTCCGGTCTGTTCGCCGGCGGAAAGCATATGGATGAGCATGCTGGGGAATTCCTTATTATCCTTCAGGGTGTCTGAGACCGTTTTGCCTTGTTCAACCTTGGCACGGGCATCGAGAATAGCTTTGCCAATCACCTTGTTTCCGGTGGCTAAGCCGACGATGCTCATCGCCTGAATAATTGGGACGCCGCTGGCCATTAGTTGGGCGAAGGTTGAGGCAAAGCGGGTGATGGCAATTTTGCGGACTAGTTTTCCGATGAGCGGGAAGCGAAGTCGAAACATATCGAGTACATAGCCGCCTTGTTCGGTTCGGACGTAGCGGCGCAGGCTGTAGATCGTGGCCGCAGCAACGGCCAGTACGATATACCAGTAGTCACGAATAAAATTACTGGTGTTCAGTAACATCTGTGTTGGAGCGGGTAGCGTTGCGCCGAATCCGGCGAACATAGTGGCAAAAGTTGGAACAATAAATACAATCAGGCCAGTTGAAATAATGAGTGCTACGCTCATAACGACGCATGGGTACATCATGGCGGACTTCACTTTAGCACGCAGGCGGTTGGATGCCTCTAGAAAAGTAGCTACTCGTTCTGATGTTTCGGCTAGCATCCCGCCAGTTTCCCCTGCACGCATCATATTTACATAAAGCTCATCAAAAACTTGTGGGTATTCATTCAACGCATCAGAGTACATGGATCCACCTTCGACATTAACCCGTACACCGGCGAGTACTGCGCTGAAACTTTTGTTTGCTGTTTGCTCTTCTAGCGCAACGATAGACTGTACCAGCGGCATTCCAGAGGAGAGCATGGCCGCCATTTGGCGAGTGTACATGGGAAGCTCTTTGACCCGGATTTTCCCCGCCCCACTTACTCGTTTTTTGACTGTTTTTTTTGCAGTTGCCATAAATTTCTTTCTAGCTATTCGGTGGTTACCCTTAAGATTTCATCAATAGTCGTTAGTCCTTCGCCTACTTTGATTAGTCCTGTATCGCGTAGAGTTCTCATGCCGTTGCGCACAGCCACTTCGCGCAACGCACTGGCTTCGGCAGTTTCTAGAATCTTCGCTTTGATTTCATCGTTGAGTAGTAGAATTTCCATCAATGCGCCGCGGCCTTTATAGCCCAGTCCGCTACATTTTGGGCAGCCTTTGGCGTTGAAAAAGGTTACGTCTTTAAATTGATCAGGATCTAAGTGGTTTGTTCGTAGTGTTTTTTCCGGAAGATCGATTTGTTGTTTACAGAAAGGACAGAGTTTGCGGTAAAGGCGCTGAGCCTGCGTCATCACCAATGACGAGGAAAGCAGGAACGGTTCAATGCCCATATAGGCCATACGGGCAATTGCACCAGCGGCATCGTTGGTGTGCAGCGTACTCAGCACGAGATGTCCGGTCAGTGCGGCTTGTACCGCAATGGAGGCCGTTTCGTTATCGCGAATTTCCCCGATCATCACGATATCAGGGTCTTGGCGCAGGATAGCACGTAATCCCGTTGCAAAAGTCAGCCCTACTTCTGGCTTGGCCTGCACTTGATTGATCCCGCCCAGTTGATATTCCACAGGGTCTTCTACTGTGATGATGTTAACATCTTCGGTATTCAGTTCCTGTAGAGCTGAATAAAGCGTGGTCGTTTTTCCTGAACCGGTCGGGCCGGTCACCAGGAGCATTCCATGTGGTTTAGCGATGGCGAATTTTAGATCCTCTAGTGCTTTCTGTTCTAGGCCCAGTGACTCCAGATTGGGTGCTAGCGCGGTTTTATCCAAAATACGCATCACGACCTTTTCGCCATGCACGGTTGGCAGATAACTTATGCGCAAGTCTACTTCTTTGCCTAGTGCCTTAATTTTAAAGCGTCCGTCTTGCGGAATACGGCGCTCTGCAATATCCAGATTGGCCATAATCTTAATGCGCGATAAAAGAGCCGATTGCACACTCTTGGGCGGGCTGGGGTTTTCGTAGAGAATACCGTCTACGCGGTAGCGCAGGCGGATTTTCTTTTCCATAGGCTCAATATGAATATCACTGGCATGTTTTCGTAACGCTTCGATAAGAATTGAATTAACGATACGCACCACGGGGGCGTCGGCCGCGCTTTCAAGCATTTCATCAAGATTTTCTGCACTGGTCATGTCGCGGCCGATTTCCAGCTCGCTGTCATCCTCGATATCTTTGAGAATATCTTCCAGCCCTGTACTTCCTTTATTTGTGCCTTCTAGTACGTTGAGTACATCCTTGGGGTCGGCAATGACGGGAAAAATATGGTAATCGACCAGTGTTTTGAGGTTTTCGATCCCCATGATATTGAAAGGATCAGCTACGGCTACGGTGAGAAGCTTGCCGGTTTTGCAAAGCGGTAGCATTTTTAGTTGAACCCATGTGGCGCGCGGGAGGATATCCACTAGCGATTGGTCAATTAGAAATCCATCAAGGCTGATGGGCGTCATCTCCAAGTATTCAGCCTTAGCCAGCAACAACACCGCTGCAGGCACGGAGCCTTGTGCGACCAGCACCTCTTCAAGAGGGGTTCCGTTTTTTTCGGCTTCTGGACGCGCAGTTGCTATTGCTGCTTCTGGAACGGGAAAACGGGCGAAGAGAATTTCCATTAAAGTTCTGTAGGCTTTTTCGCTCATAAATTTTACTACTTTTTAAGTTTTAGCACAAGCAGTGCCGAGAACGACTTGAAGTTAGACTTTTTAATGGAAGGAAACAAGCAGGGAGTCTGAGGAATGGGATGCTAAATCCCTTTATTCTACTATTTTTTAACTCAATCATTTATTAGTTTTCCCAATGTTTGGAAAAACAGTCCGTGCATCTGCGGCATAAATCGTGCTTTAATCCGAGCGTCATTTATTTTATAGGAGACCCTATGAGCAAATCGATTAACGCCCGCGAAGAACTACAACAGACCGCTACCATGCTCGAGCAGATTCTCGAGGTGATGCCGGATGACCTTTTTACGTTACGTGCATTCTACGAGACTTCCCTTAAATTAGAATTGCCGGAGCAGGCATTGAATTGTTTAAAACGGCTTGATGATTGCGCCCGCGCTTCACAAAACGCCGAGATGATTGACTTTGCGCTCAACCAGTATACTTCCATCGTTGATGATGTTCCTGAGGTAAAGAAACGGATAGAACGACTGCAAGAATTGCAACTGGTGACGAATATAATGGGCCGCGAGGTGGTGGGAAAGCCGTTTGAAGGAACCGGCAGCGGTGTTGAAGCCGAAATGGCGTTGGCTTGGGATCTTTTTCAGGCCGAACAACTTTCGCAGGATGAATATTCTAATGTATTACGTGACCTTACAGAAATGTCGGCGCGTGAAGTGAGTGTCCCCGTGACGGTGTCGCATATCTTGAATGATCGCAATTTTAGCCGATTTGAGCGGCTTTTGACTTATTTGTGCCAGAAAAGCGGACTGCCGATCATGGTGCTGAGTCAGTTTGAAGAACGGGAAGAACTGCGGGAAGTGCTCCCGCTAGATTTTATTAGCCACCATGGGGCGTTGCCGTTCGCGCAGGTGGGTGGAGATCTGTTGCTGGCCGTGCTTAATCCGTTAGATAAAGAGCTGGTTCGCCGCGCGGGCGAGATTTCGGGTCGTCATTGTCACGCATATTTAGTGACTTCGCAGGAATATGACCAGCGCTTGGCGCAGATTAAAAAGGCGCTGGCCAAGTAAATTCCAGACGAGTGCGGCCACTTTATTATAAGTACCGTAATTTGATGGACAGAGGGTTTGTTCATTCTAATATTTGCGGCATGCATAAATACAAAACTGCTTTGATAGTCGGGTGCGGGCGTAGCGGACGCGCC
>CAZTEK010000034.1:0-12218 GCA_964612095.1 uncultured Verrucomicrobiota bacterium | reverse complement strand
CGGAGGGAATCGTACACATGCCGCCGAAAAGCTAGGCATTAGTCGACGTACACTGCACCGTAAGATTGCGGAGTACGGTTTTACCGAAGTTGAATGAGTTTGAGATTGAAGAAGCAGAAGTGTTCAAGGATGCTCTGAATACTTATTTACTGGAGCAGGAGAAAAGTTATGGCGAAGCAACAGCAGCAACCCTTCGAGTCAACCCTGCAGGACCTTGTATACAGCGTGGATGCCGGACTTGGTTTGAAGATTATCCGTACGACTCTTTTTTGTCTTTTTATTCTCGGGTTGATTATCATCTTTACAGCACGGCAGTTTCGCGGGTTTGATACAGAGGCGGCCATGGATTACGCACAGCTCGGGCGCAATTTGTCTCAGACCCATCGTTACGATACGCAATGTATCCGCCCGGTAACTATTGCACAGATTTCAGCCCACAGTTTCGATGGTGATGCTCAGATTGGTCGCCATCCCGAACTTTTTAAGCCACCACTTTATCCAGCGATCCTTGCGGCTGGTTTTAGTTTTTTCAATTTGGTTGGTATTGATCCTTTTCCGCTCAGTACGGCTTTTCAGGGGATTCGCATTTATCCTGCCGAGCAGTGGATTATTACTCCGATACACCATCTTTTCACCGTACTTTCTGGTCTGTTGCTCTACCTGTTAGGGCTGAAGCTTTTTTCTCATAAGATGGGTCTATTGAGTGTGGTAACTTACTTCTTTAGTGAAATGGTCTGGCTGGATAGTATCCGCGGAACAGGACTGCCCATCCTTACGTTTTTTGTACTTGGAGCTACCTATTTTGCTCTGCTGGCAATGATCAATCGTCGAGAACGAAGACCGCTGTGGAACTGGATGATGTATTTTTCTCTTTCCATTGGGTTTTCGGCAGCAGCTTTTTTGACACATTATGCGGCACTGGCGGTTATTCCAGGGATTACGTTGTTCATTTGGATGATGGGATCACGGACACAGCGCGGCGGGCATCTGGCCTTTTTTTATATGGCACTGATTTTTTTGGTTGTATCCCCATGGTTGCTGCGCAACTACCAACTTTCCGGATCACCACTTGGACTTGCTCCGCATACCGCATTGATCGATTCCTCTAAGTATCCAGGCGACTCGATGATGCGTTCGTTGAAGCCCGGTTTTAAACTCATGCCCGATATTCAGGTGGCGCGTGCAAAATGGGCGAAGAATTTTAATGAGCTTTACCAAACTGGATTCACTTCCATGGGGGGTGGGTTGCTGTTCTCATTTTTTCTGGTGACTTTTTTCTACCGTTTTGTGCGAGTGCATGTTCACACCCTGCGTTGGGGCATAGGATTATCGATGGTGCTATTTTTCGTTGGGGCCTGTTTCTTTAATAAAGACACCTTACGCATCTATCATATTTTTTGGCCGTTTATAATTCTCTATGGTTTAGGTTTTTTTTCGATCCTACTCGATCGGCTGGATTTGAGTATCCAACTTTATAAAGTGGGTCTGACGGCCTTGGTGGTTGGATTGACCGCGCTACCGTTATTGGTCACAATTTTTCTATCGTCTTCACCGGGGTTGCCATATCCGCCGTACTATGCGCCGTTTGTTATGCGTGTA
Organism: uncultured Verrucomicrobiota bacterium; assembly: GCA_964612095.1. Taxonomy (GTDB): domain Bacteria; phylum Verrucomicrobiota; class Kiritimatiellia; order Kiritimatiellales; family Tichowtungiaceae; genus Tichowtungia. The sequence continues at coordinate 10,619 of CAZTEK010000034.1, read as the reverse complement.
AGTGAGCTATTGAAACCTAATGAGGTGATGTGCACTGATATGCCGTGGGCTACTGCGTGGTATGGGAAACGTGTTTCTATACTTTTACCAAAAACACTCGATGATTATTATGAGATCAACGACTATCGTAAGTACATTAGCGGGCTTTATATCACCACGCTCACTAAAGATCGGCCATTTGTTTCGTCACTACTCGAAGGTTCAGAAAAAACGTGGCTTCCCATAACCATGGGGCGTCTGCCGCAGAATTTTCCTTTGAAACAAGGATTTGCGCTCAACAAACAAGACCAGTTGTTTTTGACCGATACCGTTCGCTGGGGCGCTGATCAAGTTCAGAAACCTGCGGGCGGTGTGGAACCCAGTGTGAAATAATCCGGAGCGGCATCATGCGCGTAGTTTTTTTTGGATCGGCAGCGATCGGGTTCCCTTTATTGGAAGCACTTCTCGCGAGTTCGCAAGACGAAGTGGTTATGGTTGTTACTCAGCCTGATCGGCCAGCTGGACGTAAGCAGCAATTAACGCCATGCCCGGTAAAATCTTTTGCTCAAGAGCGTGGACTTCCGGAGCTTTCGCCTGAAAAGGTCAAAGACTGCCTGCCAGAATTGATCGCTTTGAATGCTGATCTTTTTGTGGTGGTTGCCTATGGTCAGTACATTCCACAATCTGTATTGGCTCTTCCGAAACACGGAGCCATTAATTTGCATCCCTCCCTGTTGCCAAAATATCGCGGATCGTCTCCTATACAATGGGCTATTGCGAATGGCGACACCGTTACTGGCGTGACGATTCTTTATGTGAGCGAAAAAATGGATGCGGGTGACATTATTCTTCAGCGTAACGTGCTAATCGGACCGGACGATACATCGGCAACACTTGAACCGATACTAGCGGCGGCCGGTGCCGAGTTGTTGATGGAAGCAGTTGAGCAGATTCGGAACGGAAATGTTTTTCGTCACCCGCAGGACGATGCGTATGCGAGCGAAGTACGCAAACTTACTAAAGAAGACGGGCGACTCGATTGGACGTTGTCTGCAGAAACGTTGCGCAATCGGATTCGCGGCTTTACGCCTTGGCCGGGTTGTTTTTGTGAACTGCCGGACGGGTCGCGTTTAAAAATACTTAAAGCCGTTGTCGAAGCGCGTATCGGAGTTCCTGGTGAAATTCTTGGGGTGGACGGTGCGGGACCTTTAGTGGCGGCGGGCGATGGTGCTTTGCGTTTGATTGAAGTACAACCGTCTGGCAAGTGTGTTATGGATGGGGCATCGTATCTGCGGGGCTACCCGATGCTACAGGGTGTTCGTCTAGTGTGATACCGTTTGCTTTAAGTCGTTCGCGTACCCGTTGATTTTCTGGCTCGAGTTCTAATGTTTTTTTCCAGTGCTCAATAGCAGCGGCATGGTTGCCGAGCTTAAAATAGGTATCTCCCAGATGCTCCCAGATGACCGGATCGTCATTAATCAGGCCCATCGCCTTCTGTAGTTCGTTCAGTGCTTCGGCGTGGCGGCCCTGCATGTAATAGATCCAGCCGAGCGTATCGCGAAAGGCTCCGTTTTCAGGGTCTGTTGCAATCGCTTTTTGAATTAGATCGAGTCCCATATCCAGTTTTTCACCGCGCTCTGCCCACATATAGGCGATATAATTCTGTGCGGGAGCGGTGAAAGCTCCGCCCGTTTCTATGGTTTTAAAAAACAGTTTTTCAGCGGTTTCAAGTTGTCCTGCGCGTTCATAGAGTGAAGCGTATTGATAATAAAACTGCCCGCTGAGCAGGTTCGTATTGCTATTTTTTTGCACCAAGCGCTCGAATTGCCGAGCGGTTTCGATGGCCTTTTCATATTGTTTTTGCTCTGTCTGCAAAACCATCAGATAATAGAGTGCTTCGGCGGCTTCGGGGCTCATGGTGTGGAAAATAGTTAATAATTCAATGGAGCTTGCGGTAGAAATTGCAGTTTGTCCGGTGAGTAGAGATTGCATGTATTGGTTTAGAATTACTGGATTGTCGACGTAGGTAGAGGCCAGTGTCTTAGCAGCTTCCTCTAGATGGCCGCTCTTTTGTGCAGCAACTAGGGAATTAAAAAGAAAAAAGAGATTGGCGGACCATTCCGATTCGGGAGACTTTGTGCGTACGTGTTCGAATTCAACATAGGCATCATCGTAGCGCTCTTGTTGAAGGTGGAGGTACCCTAAAACGATGCGCAGACGGTTATCATCGGGATAATATTCAAGGGCATTTGTCAGGATGGTTTCCGCCTCCTGATTTTTATGTGCTCCGATGTAGAGCGAGCCAAGCTGTGTGTAAAAGAAAACCGGAGCTTTCGGTTGTTCCGAGATTTGCTGTTCCAGACGAGTTATTAGCCGATCTTGTTCATCCTTCGGTAGTTTTTCTGCAATATATTGGAGCCATGGTTCTGGTTCGGTTCCGGTTTCGGCAGCCAGCTGTTCGTAGATCGCCATGGCTTGATCGGCTTTTCCTGTCGTAATCAGCAGGTCGAGTACCTGCTGGGCGGTCAGTAAATCGCTGGGCGCATATCGGCGTGCAGTTTCAAAGGCGTTCAGGGCTTCTGTTGGTTTTTCAGCAGCGAGTAGTGCAAAGCCGAGTTGTTGCCAGCGGAGCGTATTGGTTGGTGTAATGGTAATTGCTTTTTGTAAAAAACTGATTCCTTCCTGAATTGTTTTTTTTGCTTGAGGGGTGTCCCTCATGCTACGTGCATTATCGATACAGAGTGTTCCGAGAAGATGGAATAGGTCAGCATTGTCACTCTGCGTTTTTATTGCCAAGCAGAGTGTGTCAAACGCATCGGCCCGTCGCTCCTGTGAAAGATAAAATCTTGTAAGAAAAATAGGAGGTTCTGGTCGTTCGGGAAACTTTATAAAGGCCTGCTTGAAAAGAGCTTCGGCCTGATCGGAGTGTTCTGTTAAAGCATACACTCTGGCGAGCAGGAGCAGGGGGTCGGCGGTACCGGGCTGGCGCTTTACCAACTCGCATGCAAGATGAATAGCCTCATCCTGTTTTTTTAGTTTGAGTGCAATGGCTACGGCTGGAGCGTAGAGTTTCTGCTCATTTGGATCTAATTTAATAGCGGCTTCAAGCTGGTTAAATGCATTGGACGAGTCGCCGCTTGCCTCGGCTAGTAGGCCGAGACTGAAATGAGACAAAGCCCCAGCTTGGGCATTTACGCTCAGCTGAGGCTTCAAAGGAAATGCGCAACCACTGATGCTCAGTACGGTACCGAGCACAGCAGCTCCGGTGATCCGGACCTTGCGGGATGCGCACATGACACTTCCCCTTAATTAGCAAAAACTATTTCTTTTTATGTCGTACTTCACGACGACGTTTGCGCCGTTTATGTTTCGACATCTTGGTCTTACGCCATTTTTTAATGGTACCCATGTTTCTGTATTCCTTTGTACGCTTATGCAACCACTTTATTTAAGCCGATTTCAATAATTCCTTCAGCACCGGCGGCTTTGAGCTCGGGGATGATCTCTCGCACCACCGATTCGTTCACTACCGTTTCGACGGCATACCAGCCGTCGTCAGAGAGGCTACTTATGGTCGGCGAATGCAGTGCTGGCAGTAAATTTTTTACCTGCGGAAGATTTTTTTCATTCACGTTCATCTTGAGTAGCACCTTGTCGGTGGCGTTAAGCGCCGCCGACAGTAGTAGGGCGATTTTCTCAAGTTTTGAACGTTTCCAATTGTCGGCCCAAGCCGTTTTGTTGGCGAAAAATTTGGTATAGGACTCCATGAGCGTATCCACGATACGTAGATTGTGTGCGCGCAGCGATGATCCCGTCTCGGTGATATCTACAATGGCATCGGCAAATTCTGGCACCTTGACTTCTGTAGCACCCCATGAGAATTCCACGGTGGCTTTGACGCCGTTTTTGGCTAACCAGCGTTCCACGATACCAACGCCTTCGGTGGCGATCCGCTTGCCTTCAAGGTCTTTAACCGACTGAATTGGGGAATTTTCTGGAACAGCCAGAACCCATCGCACGGGGCGTTTGGTTTGTTTGGAATAAACTAAACTGCATACATCCTGTACATCGGAACCATTTGCTTCAATCCAGTCCAGTCCTGCGATGCCAGCGTCTAGCATGCCATTCTCGACATAACGGCTCATTTCTTGAGGGCGAAGCAGGCGGAGCTCGATGTCTTTATCATCAATGGAAGGAAAATAGGAACGCGAGCTTCCCGAGATGTTAAATCCGGCTTTCGCGAACAGGGCGTAGGTTGAGTCCTGCAAACTCCCCTTAGGTAATCCTATAATCAATTTCTTCATGTTGTAAAATGTCTTCCAGTTCTTAAACAAGAGCGTCGGACTATACGGAAACCCAGCGGGGTCGTCTACCGTTATTTTTCTCATTTTTACCAACGATTTTTCGACCGTGTAATTTGATTATCAGTAAGAATAGACTTTCCTTTTAACGCATGAAAAAAGACGCCCCTTTAAATTTACAGGACAGGCTGTTTTTTTTAATGAATGTAAAATCGTGTTTTAAAATCCTATAAGTTGTGGCACGGTCTATTTAGAGCGTTAGTTGGATTGATTAACGCCTAAAGGAGCGGCTATGAAATTGATGAAAGCGTATATAACCTTATTTTTACTGTTAGTTGGTACAGGGGCGTGTGTTCAGGCTGAAACAAAAGAGCGCTGGATTAATGCTACTTATGTAAAAAACGGTATGGTTGATACAGGGAATCCTTCGGCGCAGCTTGCTGTCCGTTCTGGGCCTGGGGTTGGTTTTGCTCAAGTAGATTCTATTTCATTTGGGCAGAAGGTGACTTCTGATAAAGCCAAAGATGGTTGGCTTCGCCTTACATCTGCGGTTTCTGCTGTGCCTGCGACAGTGTCTGTAGCTACCACCGTTGTTCCGGGTGTTGCAACAGGACAATGGATTAATGCTACTTATGTTAAGAATGGAATGATCGATACGGGCAATTCTTCGGCGAAACTTGCTGTCCGTTCGGGTCCAGGACTGGATTATAGTCAGATTGATGCATTGTCTTCAGGACAGAAGGTCACTGTTTTGGAAACCAAAAATGGTTGGGTTAAGATTACTCCAATCATTGCAGCGACGCGAGTTGCTGAACCGGGTGTCGCTGTCGTTCCAGCTGTCGCAAAACCTGCGGCAAAGCCACCTGAACCTGCTCGGGAAGCGAAAGTGGCTCCCATTGTAGAGCCTGTTGCCAAATCGGTATCAACTCCTATGTCGTCACCTCGTTCTGTTGTGGTTCCTGTCCGTCCTCCAGTGAATAATTTGATTCTGAGCGGAGATTTTTCAGGCGCGGCGTTGGCGTTGCCCACAGTCGCTGGGGATACCACAGCGGAATTAAGCGGTCGCTGGATTCGCTCGAGCACTTCAGCTTGGGAAATCTTTCCTTCCGGTGGGAATTTAGGTCCTTATGTCCGTGCGGCTGCGTCACGTGAAGCAGGTCGCTTGCTTTATGTTGTTAATGACGGAAAACGTAGCGCGGGAAGCTACGTGCTTCGGTTTGATTATATTTTAGCTGCCGCGACGGATGTGTTGGGCGTGAAGGTGTTTGTGTCCGATTCCGATATCGCAGTTGGTACGGATGGAGGTAACTTCCGAATGAATAGCACGCAACGGCCAGACGATATGATCATGTTGCCTGCTGGCGCAGCTTGGGTTACCTATTATCTGCCAGTTGAATTGGGTAGTGGTTATAATAATATTTACGTGTTATTTGTCGGTAACGGATCGGTAAATACCGGCATCGACAACGTTTCACTTTCTCCGCAACGTCACTAAAGACGGATTTGGAGTCAGCGCGGCGGATTGATTTGTGATTATAAAACGATAACGCTATGCAGGTTTCGTTTTAATGTATTTACGAAATTGCGCCGGGATGCGGGCGGGACTTTTTGTAATAGTTAAGGTGTTGCGGCAGTTCACGCAGACAGGCGGCGTTGTTTTCCTGTTTGGCAAGTTGTAAGGCTTCTTTTACTGTTTCAATTGCTGCTTTAAAATCTCCGCTTTCCGCCTGCGCAGCGGCTAGAATCATGAAGGAATCCGCATGATGTTCACCCATAATGATGGCGCGCTGAATCAATTCAACCGCTTTAATCCCATCGCGAGCCTGTGAATTACGATCGGTTGCCAGCTTCCACGCTCTCGTTTTAAGAATAGAGGGGGAATTCATGTCGGCACTGGCCATTTCCAGCGTTCCGTCTGCGTTTACTTTTCCAACGTCTGTGGCCGATTTGTCCAATGCGATACCTGCTGCAGAGAACTTCTGTTCAAGCGAGATTTTATCGACGGCTTGTAGGTAGGCTTCGCGTGGCGTAATAATCCCATCCTTTACTAGATTGAAAAGACTGTCAGTGAACGAGCGCATGCCGATGGCGTGGCCAGTTTGTATGGCCGTGGGTAATTGGTGGGTTTTGTGGTCGCGAATATTAGCGCGCACCGCTGATGTGGCGAGTAGCAATTCGGCCGCAACGACGCGGCCTCCATCCATTTTTTTGCAGAGAGTCTGTGCAATGACTCCGATAAGGGTATTTGCCAGCAGTGTACGGATCTGGTTTTGGCGGTCGCCGGGGAATTTGTCAATAATACGGTCGATCGTGGAAGTGGCTGTGTTGGTATGTAGTGTGGCCAGCACCAGATGGCCGGTTTCGGCGGTTTCAAGGGCGATTTCCGTGGTTTCTAGGTCGCGCATTTCACCGAGCAGGATGATGTCCGGATCTTCCCGTAATGCAGCACGCAGGGCGGATGAAAAACTTCGGGTATGGCTGTGCACTTCACGTTGATTAATCAGGCACCCCTTGGATTGGTGAACAAATTCAATAGGGTCTTCGATGGTGATGATATGCTCTTTGCGCGTTCGGTTGATCAGATCCAGCATCGCGGCAAGGGTCGTGGATTTCCCGCTACCCGTTGGTCCGGTTACAATGATGAGTCCTTTTGTGTGCATGCACAGATCGCGTAGGGTGCCGGAAAAACTGAGCCCAAGATCTTCCAAGGCGGGCACCTGTTCTGGGATGGCGCGGAATACTCCGCCTGTTCCGTAAATATCTCTGAATACGTTGACGCGGAAATTTCCGATCCCGTCTAGTTTGTAGGCAAAGTCGGTATCCCAGAGTTTTTTGAATTCGTTTTTATTGTGCTCTGGCATGATGGAAAGCAGTAATTCTTCATTATCGCTCGGAGATACAATCGGCAAGTCGGTTAGAAATTGCATGGATCCGTCGACGCGAATACACGGGCAGAAGTTGGCGGAAAGGTGTAAATCGCTGGCACCGCGTTCTACGGTGAGTTTTAGCAGTTCATCAAGTCGGTTCACAGTGTACTCCTATATTGACACGTTGAAATATTGTAACGGTTTGTAAAATAGCAGGATGCATTCCAAAACAGTATCAAAAACTGCTATTTTAAAAGGAGGTAAAACCTTGACGGAGCTGTCCCTTTGCTTATTAATGCATGCCTTTCGCGTATAATAGGATTTTTGTATCTGCATATAGGAAATCGGAGAATTGCATGACCAATAAGAAAACAGTTGCTGTCAAAAAGACCGTAAAGAAAAAAACGGCTCCAGCCGTTAAAAAAGTTGAGGCTAAAACGGCTCCGATTAAAAAGATTGTAGTTAAAAAAACTCCAGCGAAGAAGGCGCTTCCCGTAACGCCTGTTGCCAAGAAGGACATCCCCGCAAAGCCTGTTGCCAAGAAACTTCCTGTGGAGCCTAAAACAGAATCAGTCAAAAAAATACGCTTGCCAAAAATATCGATACCGAACGAAGAGTCACAGGAAAGCCCTGATTTGGATTCGATGGAAGCCCCTCCGTTGGGCGACGCCCCTGTTTCCGTAATGCAACGTGAAGAGCGTAACGAAAAAATCAAGGAATTGATTGCCTTAGCCTCTGAACACGGCTTTTTGACCCATGAGGATATCGAAGAGGCGTTGCCCGAAGACTTGGTCGTTCCCGAAGACGCAGAAAAAGTTGTCGCGTTGTTGCGAAGCATGGAAGTGGAGATTATCCGTGCGGACGACGTGGAAGAATTTAAAGCCCGCATGGAGAAGGAAGAGCGCGAAAAACAGAGCGCTCGTAGCGACGTGCTTGACGACCCGGTTCGTATGTATCTTAAGCAGATGGGGCAGGTGCCGCTGCTTACCCGCGAACAGGAAGTAGAAATTTCAAAACGTATCGAAGAGGCGGAACTTAACACAACCAGTTTATTTAATCGGATTGGTTGTGCGACCGAAGCCTATTTGGGCGTCATCGAAAAAATTGAAACCGGCAAGCAGCGCTTTGACCGTATTGTCAGCGATAAACATGTCGAATGCCGTGAAGACTATTTTGGTGCATTGCCGAAGGTTCTGCAAGGCATTCACCGTAATCAGGAATTGGCCGGTAAGTATTTTCTCGAATCGATTCATGCAAAAAGTAAAGCGGATCGCGAGAAGAGCCAAAAGCTTTTTGAAGGTGCGCAAACTCGTCTTGCAGAATACTTCAGCCAGTTGCATTTCAAGCAGAAGGCGATTGAGGATATTGTTCCGCTGGTTGATCCATTCCATAAAGAAATTCGTGAGCTACTGGCTGAGCTCGGTAAACTCGACAAGAGCCGTTCCAAGCATGCGGATGAAAAAATGCGTGAGATTCGTAAGCGTTTACGCGAGCTCGAAGAAATTCTACATATGGAGGCCGAGCCTTTTGTTGAGTATTATCGCTTACTGAAAACCTGGTTGCGCAAGGGGATTCAGGCCAAAACCGAAATGATTGAGGCCAATCTGCGTCTGGTGATTAGTATCGCCAAAAAGTACACCAATCGCGGCCTTTCTTTCCTCGACCTGATTCAAGAAGGCAATATGGGATTGATGAAGGCGGTTGAAAAATTCGAATACCGCCGCGGTTACAAATTCAGTACGTACGCCACGTGGTGGATTCGTCAGGCTATTACTCGCTCGATTGCCGACCAAGCCCGTACCATTCGTATTCCGGTGCACATGATCGAAACCATTAATAAACTGTTACGTGTCCAAAAGACATTGCTGCAGGAGTTTGGTCGCGAAGCCGCGCCGGAAGAATTGGCCGATGAAATGGAACTGCCGGTTGAACGCGTACGCGCCATTCTGAAAATTGCTCAGCAACCTATTTCGTTGCAGGCACCGATTGGCGATAGCGACGACACGAGCTTTGGCGATTTCATTGAAGATAAGTCGGCAGAGAATCCATCCGAAATGACCGCCTTTAGTTTGTTGCGCGAAAAAATTGGCGATGTACTTGAAACGCTTACGGCCCGTGAACAGGAAGTGCTCACGTTGCGTTTTGGTCTCGTCGACGGTTATCCGCGCACACTCGAAGAAGTTGGCCGTCAGTTTAACGTAACGCGAGAACGCATTCGGCAGATTGAAGCCAAAGCCCTGCGCAAAATGCGTCATCCGACTCGTATTCGGAAGCTGGAAGGCTTCTTGGAGCGTGGACGGTAATCCGCAGCGATGTATTTTTGCACGGAAAGACGGGGGTAACGCAGTGTTATTCCTGTCTTTTCGTTTCCAAACAGTGGAACTTTTTGCTTCATTTTTCCCAAGGTTTGGAAAAGGCTGTTCATTTAATTTCCAGTGGTTGGAAAAACGGAGAAAACAATGTCTCAAAAAAAATGCCCTTTGAATCGCGAGCAACTTGAAGCGCTGGCAAAAAAGTTTCCGACGCCGTTCCACTTCTATGACGAGGCGGCGATTCGAGCCAATGCCCGCGCTTTGAAAGCAGCCTTTGCATGGTGTCCGGGCTTTAAGGAATATTTTGCTGTTAAGGCGACTCCCAATCCATATCTGATGAAAATTCTCAAAGCCGAAGGGTTTGGCGCGGACTGTTCGTCGCTTCCCGAATTAATGTTGGCTGAGTCTATTGGACTTTCCGGTGCGGAGATCATTTTCACATCGAACGACACGCCTGCCGATGAATATATAAAGGCCGTGCAGCTTGGCGCGATCATCAATCTTGACGACATTTCGCATATTGAGTTTCTTCAACAATGCGCGGGACTACCGGAGCTGGTTTGTTTTCGCTACAATCCGGGCCCGCTTAAGGGCGGGAATGCGATTATCGGTCATCCTGAAGAGGCTAAGTATGGCTTTACCCGTCCACAGCTTTTTGAAGGCTACCGGATTTTACGCGATAAGGGTGTGAAGCGTTTTGGTCTACACACGATGGTGGCTTCGAACGAACTTGATGCGACCTATTTCATCGAAACGGCGCATCTCCTTTTTGATTTAGTCGGCGAGCTTTCCGCTGAATTGGGAATTCAATTTGAATTCGTCAACATCGGTGGTGGTATCGGTATTCCCTATAAGCCCGAGCAGAAGCCAGTCGATTTGACCGCCGTGGGTGAGGGGATCCATAAACTTTATATAGAAAAAATTGAAAAGGCAGGACTTGGTTCCATTGATGTACGTTTGGAATGCGGACGAATGGTGACCGGTCCGTTTGGCTGGTTAGTGAGTCGTGTGCTGCATAAAAAGAATACCTACAAACAGTACGTCGGACTTGATGCCTGTATGGCCAACCTCATGCGCCCGGCACTTTATGGCGCCTATCACCATATCACCGTACCGGGTAAGGAAAGTCTGCCGCACGATTTTGTTTGCGATGTGACCGG
>CAZTEK010000033.1:0-12334 GCA_964612095.1 uncultured Verrucomicrobiota bacterium | reverse complement strand
GCATATACGATATCGCCAGCCTGAAGTGTGACATCGAGCGCACGGCCGCCAATGATTTTGAAGACACGAGCTTTCTTCGAATCGAACTGGGACATATCCATGAGCATAACTTTGGGGTTGGCCGTATTTCCCCGTATGATGAGAACATGCCCATCGCCTGTTGTACGATTAATCCCGCCGGCTTGAACGACGGCATTCATGAGGGTTGTCTGTGAAGATGCAAACTGAATGCCTTGTGGGTTATTGAAAGATCCGAGGGCGTAAATTTTACGATCTAGTGCCGAAGGAACCGTAATGATATCTCCGCTAAGTACCTCGAGGTTTTGTGAAGCGTCGGCTTTGTAGATGAGACGTTCAAAGTCGACCGGTATGACTTCGCCGCCGCGCACGAGAGTAGCATGAGCATAGTCATGAATATCGGCACTGACATCGCGGATAACGCCAACCTTCGGGCCTCCAGCTTGGGCAATGGCATCAAGAATGTAAGTGCGCCCTTGCAATGGGTAGACTTGAGGTTTTGTGAGCTGACCGAGCATGGTGAAGGTTTGGCTATTGAAACGGGACGGGATGACGCTGAGGATGGAGTAGTTAAGTTTTGCTCCTAAGCGTTGACGCATATCTATTGTCAGGTCGTCAATGGTACGGCCTGCGGCAGGGATTGTCCCGAGGAGCATATAGGTGATGTTACCTGAGGGGTCAATGGGTAATACGCGCCGCGTTTCGGCATCACCTTCACCATAGAGAGTAATCTGAAGTTCGTCGCCGACACCTAGCAGGTAGGGGCCATCTTTCGGTTTGGTGAGTAATTTGGTGTCGATCAGTTCATCGGGATTCGTCTGTATCCATACCCCGGTCTGCATTTCTTTTAAGGTCAAATCACCAATGTTTGGAAGTTCGAGAACTTCTGCAGGTAGGAGCTCCTTATTATTTTCAATCCGCGGCTTATCGCGTAACGTCGTGCATCCTGCGGCGGTGATGATCATGACCAGCAGAACTGGGAAGGTCGAGGGATGGGTTGTTTTCATTGTGTTGTTGTACCTGTTGGGAAGAGGTATTTACGGTTAAGATCGGTAGCAAATTCACTCGCAAACGTATTGACGAAAGTGCGAACCATGGCTTTCACGAGATTGCGAGTGAACAAAAACGATTTTTCAGGAACGAATACAATATCTCCGGCTTCGAGAAATACATTGTGCTCTTTTCCTCGCATGATGGCGTCTAGATTGACTTTGAAAACTTTGGGGTCGTTCATCGCGTCGCGCAGAATAACCACACGTTTAATGTCGGCGGTGGCTTCTTTATAGCCGCCTGCACCCGCATCAAGTCCGGAGATAAGTTGGGTTAGAGTTAGGCCCGCTGTAAAGGGTTGTGATTGGGGTTGGTTGACTTCGCCCATGAGGTAAATTTCTCGACCCAGCGCAGAGGCTATATAGACGACATCGCCTGGACGTACATAGATGTCTTCGGAGAAGTCTTCTTTGTCCATGAGGGCGGTGAAGTTGACCGGAATTTTTTCCTGTCCTCGGAGGATCCAGCTATCTTTGTAGTTATGAATGGGTATCCAGCTATCATGATACTTTCCGAGGGCTATTCCCTCTGCTTTAGCGATGGATTGCCGAATCGTGGTGGGTGTATCTAGAGGATAGATGCCGCCTGTTTCGACTTTTCCGAAGATGGAGAATCGGTTTGAAATGAATTTTGTCGGAATGATAGATACTTCTGGATTGTTAAAGAGGCGGCCCAGTTTGGATTCCATCTCCCCAGCGACATCCTCGGCCGTCCGTCCCTCGGCCATAATACCGGGTAGAAACATGTAGTACAGTTTGCCATCCGGAGCAACGGGCACATTTTCAGCAATGGTGTCGCGTTGCCCAAAGACGCTAATTTCCACCTCGTCGCCGATCTGAAGTTTACGCTCTTCGGGACTGTGCGGAATAAAATATTCCGGCGGGAATTTAGAGCGTTTCTGAGTGGCTGTGATTTGATCCTGAGAATTATTGGTGTGGACAGGGGTGTTATCCGCAGCCCTCGTCAGGGTTGCCATCAATATCAATATAGCAGTAATGGAATGCTTATTTCTCATCGTCTTTAGACCCTTTGCCAGGTTTTCTTACTGGTCGATCGTCCTCTTTGCTGAGCCAGTCCTTGAAGGATATCTCATCTGATTCTTTTCCTGCCTCAGGTCGTTCGTCTTTGGATTCCGGCAGATCATTTGTATTGAACATTTCATTGGTTTCTTTTACATCGCTTGACCCAATATCCGTTTTGGCGGGAGGACGGAAAAGGGCGAGTAGGCGGGCTAGTGGGTTGCGACGTTCGGGGAGTTGTCGAATGGCTGGGGCCTCATTCTCTAGCGGCTCTGTTTTTTTTGTTTTTTCCCCAGTAACTTCTTTATCGATGAATTCAGGGATGTCTTCGTTTTGTAGGGAGTCGAAGGTTTGTGTTTTTTCCGTAGAGATTTCTGATGACTCAACGAAATCTTCTTCACCGATGAATTCAGGAAGGTCGTCTTCTTCAGAGAATTCGGTAACCATTTCTTCGTTGTTTTCCGATGCTAAAGGTTTTTCATCCGGCAGTTCAGTATCGATTGTTTTAGCCGGACGTTGGAATCGGGCAAAAAGATCGACTAGCGGCTGGAATCGGGCGAGTAGATCTTCTAGGGGGTTGCGCCGTTCAGCAAGGTTGCGAATAATACGTTGTTGCCGCACATCTTCAAGATAGTAGGGGTTGACGCGATTAAAGATGATGGCGCGTGGTGCAAAACCGCGATCTTCGAGGAATTCAAGCCCAGCATCCACAAGGCGTCGGTCACTGATTGACGAGGCTAATACGTAGATTATTTCGTCTTGAAAGCCTGCGACGGTACCTGAGAGAGGGTGGTCAAGCACGGCGGGGGATTCGGTGATAATGAGGTCGTAATTCTGTCGGATCATATCCCACAGGCGAGGCATCGCAGCTCCTTTGGCAAGATCGAGCAGATCTGCACGAGACTTTTGTACACGGATTATATCCACCCCGTTTATGTTTAAAATCATATCTGCCAATTCGGTCTCGCCGCGCAGATAGTCTTCGATGCCTTTTTGTGGCCACCCTGTGTCTGTGGAGGCCGGCATGCAGGGGTTTGAGTTTGCGTCGAAGCCAACGAAGAGCACTTTGATATTCAGTGAGCTGTAATAGCGCGCTAAGTTGAATGACAGGATGCTTTTGCCTTCTCCATCAAGCGAGCTGAAGAAGCCGAGTACTTTGACGCGATTCCCTTGCAGGACGACACTTAGGCGTTCTGAAATTTCGCGCAAGGATGGGAGGAGTAACTGATAGGTGTCGTAGTCCTCTAGGTTGGGGATTTCAATAATAGATGCAAGACAAGGTGCGTCATAGGCGTTTTCAAGTTGTTGCTGTGTGCGGATCTTAGCATCAAGTAGTTCAATGATGAGTACGAGAATTAGTCCGCCAAAAAAGCCAAAAATGAAACCGACGAGTGGGATAACTTTTCCGATCAGTGACGCAGCTGTGGCTTCAGCTGAGATCGCGGGGCTAATGAGTTTGAAGTCTGAGAGGCTGGCCTGCATCGTGATGCGGGCTGATTCTTCACTGGCTTTTAGCGATTTTAGGGCGGTGTCTGTCTGAGCGCGTTTTTCGAGCAGGGCACCGTATTCTTTTTCGAGTCGCGGTAGGTCTTGGAACTTTAATTGCAACTCGGTAAAATCTCTTTTTAGAGCGACTGCTTGTTGCGCGGCGACATCTTCTTCGGAGCGAAGTTTAAGGAGTTCACCTTCAAGTTGCCCTTTGAGTGGATTCTTCAAATAGGTACGTTCGCGAGTCTCGTCGTAACTTCCGCTTTTAAGTAGTTTGCGAAGTTCTTCGATTTCACGTTCCTGTCGCAGGATTTTCGGATTGTCGGCGGCGTACTGAATGCGGGCATCAAGCAGGGCTGCCTCGGCGTTAGAAATACGACGCTTCAGTGGATTGTCCTCTAGTGCCTCGTTTAGCACTTCGTCCGGTAAATCGGCGATCATTTTTTCGTAGTTCTTTATGCGGACCACTAAGCCTTCGTGGGCAACCTGAGCAATACTGAGACGTTCACTCGCTGCGTTAACGGCAGAAAAGTAGCTTTGATACTGTGTGTTGAGCTCGAGTAGCTGGTTTTTGAGCTGAAACGTTTCTACAGCTTTTACAGCTTCATTGAAGTTTTGTTCGGCGATTTCTCGTTGTACTTTGTATTGGTCGTATGCGGCAGAGGCTATTTGCCGGTAATACAGGTCGTTGTTTACAATGATAATGTCACTCAGCTTATTGACGGCCTCAATGGCTGTTTTTTCATTTGGCATATCGTTGATACGCAGGGTAACGATATCCGATTTGCTTTGTGACTCGAACGCGACCTTTTTTTGGAGCGGTTTTATCCCAATGGCATCTTCAAGGGTTTTGATGTGGGATGGCGAAAGGAACATATCAACTAGCGTGTCTTGCGTGAGGGGACGAAGCAGGAAAGATGAACCTTGCGTATCGATCTGTTTTTGGGTTGGTTTGGTGTAGATGATGACAGATGAGGCGGCCCATCTGGCTCCGCCCTGTAGACTGTGCGCTACGGGCAGAAGTAAAATCATCATTCCGAAAGCGGAGATCAATACGATCCAGAATTTTCGATAGACACCGCGCACGATCTTGATCAGGTCCAAGTTGCGGAAGAAATCCTGAAAGTCGTTTGTTTTACGAATTGTACGTCCGGGACGCGCGGTTTCTGATAATCCAGCACCTGGCCCTTGCAGCTTAGAAGGTCGAGTTGCATTACGTGCAAGGGTTGGTGGGATTGCATCAAGATCATCGAATTGATCTTTTATTCGGAAAGGCGTTTCTTTATCGAAGCGGGGTAGCTGTGAGGATTTTTCTGCTTCATTTGGTTGTTTGTCAGATTTATCGATTGGCTGTTCCGCGGGATTAGACGGCTCTTGAATCGGCATTTCTTCAGGCGGGTGTTTTATGACTGGTGTGATAATCGGTTCTACTTTAGCGGAGTCCCCAAAGTTCATGTCGTTGTTTGGATTATCTCTCATATGGTTATCCCAGTCTTTTTTAATCGAACTTATCACTGTCTGTAACGTTGCGCCTGTCGATTTGGTGAAGTTCCAGCAAAATTTTTATAGATATATTTGGTTTTTTTTCTCATCCAAATAAAAACTTCATAGACACAAGCGGTCGCTACAATGGCTATCTTATTACGCTTTTTCAGTGTGTATGGCAATAGGGGGATTGCATTTCCTTGTTTTTTTGCCCAATCAAGTAGGTGGATCACTGAATCGAAATATTTGAGTTTTTTTAACGTCCAGAGTCGCCAATAGTGTGGTGCTGGCCCGAGGTGAGCCAGATAGGCTTTCGGATTGCTATTGAGGAGCACCTCTCGGACAGGTGGTGGATTATTTGCAAACATCAGCCAGGCGCTCAGAGCGAACTCAGCTGGCATATAATAAGCGACATCTGTTTTTGACGGATTGTTATGAAACAGTACTTTCTTCATAAAATCCTGCCAGACGAGAGCGAAGTCTAGATGATCTCGGTGTAAAATCAGATTTCCCGAAAGAACTGTAGTGGCGCGTGCCGGTATTTTATTTTGACTAACATCCTCTTGCCAGCGCTTGAGAAACGACTCAGGAATAACGCTCTTTGTATCGCTGGGGTGACGGTAATACTGAAAAATACGGGCGTCTTCTTCGGCGGTGCGCGAACGCGCATAGAGCGCTGGTTCTGCGGGAGCCAGATATGGGCCGAGAGGTCCGGTTGCGATACAATCGCCGTCGAGCAGTGCAATCCAAGGTTCTTTACAGTTTTTTGCGGTTAGTAATGCTTCGCCCTTTAAAATATCGGCGATGATGCGCATGGCCCCCGGCTTGCCGCTGCGTGGAATGGAGGAATCAAAAATGAACACATTTTTAAACTGGGTGAAAAAAGCTTTTTCTTTTTCGGAAAGTGAAATTCCAAGAATGTGAATGCGCTGGTCTGGGTCATAAAATTTTAGTGATAGAATCAGAATAAATACGGGGATAACAAATCCGCTATCGGCAATCACGGTTACAATAGTTTTAGGTTCGCTGTGCATGACTAAAAGGTAGGGTTTGTTTGGCCTGTATGTTGCGTTTTGCGAAGCAATCCGTCCAGTGAATTGGGCGGAATGCTCAGCTCAGTGTGCGTTACCATCAGTAAACCCGATCCAGTTGTTTGTGGCCGTTTGATAAAGGTCTAGTTGATGCATCCGGTAGGCATTCCAGCCCGATCCGTCTGGTGCAAGTAATGGATTTTCTGCCACAGGTTTTTCGGCGTAATTTTCTGGAGTGAGTGTGGCCACTTCATAACCCAGCAGTCGATGTCCATAGCGGTCGAGGCAGTCTTGTGCAAAACGGATCAGTTTACCGTCAATTTCGCGAATTCGTCCTCCGCAACGTGCGCGGGTGCGATCCTTTGTGATTACGGGATTTTTGGTATGAGCTTTCCACGGGCCGGTCAGTTGATCGGCGTAAAAGATATTCATATCCTCATTTTGCCCCGTGCTGGCAAAAATCCACCATCGGCTATTATATCGGACGATGCTTGGGTCATGATAAACGCCTTGAACCAGATTGGTTACATATGTCCAGTGTGTTGGAAACCGATCAGCACGATAGAGCCGGATGGCGTTGGCTTGATGGGTTTCCGGGATCATGTAGTAGATTCCGTCCCACTTGAAAACATATGGGTAGGAAAGATGGAACGGTTCGTCTAACACAATCTGTTGGTATATCCAGTTTGTGGTATCCGTGCTGGTTGCCAGTCCGATTTCACCTTGATGGGTGGTAACACTATCTATTTCAAAAAATAGAAACCATTGCCCATTTTCCTGCACGGCGAATGGGTCGGCTACCATGCGGGCTGTCGTGTCGGTTATGTCACGAGCCCTTAGGATTGGTTTTTCCGGGACAGTTAGTTCGAATGGTTTTTTTCCGCGAACGATACCAATTGACCATAATTCGCTACGCAGTAGATGGCTGGCACGGAGCTTATTGGTGTAATGTTTATCGAGAAAAAAGTAATCTGCGGCAAATAAAGCTAGGAGTATAAAAACTACACCAGAACCAGCGATGATCGTTTTTTTCATTTGAATGCCGATTAACCGAAATGTTTTTCGATATCACGGACAATCATGCGAATCATGTCCGCATCAACTTGTTCTTTTTTCATCAGGCAGGCGCGATCAACTGCCAGTTTACAGACGCGGTTAATCTGGCGAGGGCATCCGCCAGAGAATGAAAAGAGCGGATCAATGCTGTTCGGATTGAAAATATCAGTCTTTTCAGCGCCAGCCGTTTTTAATCGGTGTTCGAGGTAGGGTACCATTTCTTCATAGCGCAGATTTTTCAGGTAGCAAAACATGCCGAGTCGCTGATAGATCTGCGGCAGGGCACTTAATTTTGCCTTTAATTCCGGTTGACCGGAAAGGATAACCGTCAGTACCGATTCCTGCTGGTTATAGTTGGTCAGACATTTCAGCTCATCAAGGCATTCTTCGCTTAAGAATTGCGCTTCATCCAGAATCAGGATGAGGTGTTTGCCAATGGAGCTAACCTTATTGTGCAGGAGTTGTTCGAATTCCTTCAGTAGATAATATTTGTCGTCAGTCAGTGCGGCCTCACCTTTACCGCGTAGTTGTTGATTGATTTCTGCCAGAATGTGTTCGAATGGCAGGTGGGCGGTATGCAGTTTAATCGTTGTGTAAAGATCCTTGCGTAGGCGGGAGGTCAGTACATTAAGCACCATCGTTTTTCCGCTACCGATTTCGCCGGTCATGGCACCCATACCCATTCCGCGGTCAGAGACGAGGTAGAGAAGTCTCGCCAAGGCCTCGCCATGCGCTTCGCTTTCATAGAAAAACTGTGCTTCACAGTTTGACTCGAATGGTGGCTGTCTCATTTTCCAGAAGGATAGATATTCCATAACATTCAACCTCGTTTTTATTAAGTGGAGAGTAAATCAGTGCACTCTTATTTGAAAAGGAAAACTTACAACTAATTATCAATGATGTATTTGTAGTAGCTTGGGTCGAATTAACGGTGCAATCGCTATTTTTCAATATCTGGATAAACGAGTTCGAAAATTCCAAACATTGGAAACTTTGCTTTCAGTGAACGTCTGCGTATGATGCTCCCCATTCATGAAACAATCTTTTTCCTTATTTCTGGCGTTTAAGTATCTGAAGCCTAAGCGGTCGTTCCTTTCGGTTGTTACACTGCTTTCGCTTCTCGGTGTCACACTCGGCGTGGCCGTGCTTATCATCGTCCTTTCGGTGATGACTGGTTTCGATGAAACCTGGCGCGAACGGATTCTTAGCTTTAACGCACATGTCAAAGTGAGCGAATACGGCGGAATTGTGCGTCAGCCTGAAAAACTTCTGAATGCGCTTAAGCGTGTCGAAGGAATTACTGGCGCGGCACCCAATTTGGAAGGGTTGGTCTTTGTGCAGGTTGGTGATAATGCACAGCCGGTTCAGTTGCGCGGTGTCGATCCCGTGCTGGAGCGGACGGTCAGTAAGGTGCCTGACCACATGGTCGAAGGTAATTTTTCGGTCGGTTACGGCGAAATTGTCGTTGGACGAGACCTTGCACTGCGCCTTGGGCTTCGCCTCGGCAGTAAACTACTGGTCTATTCGCCGCAAAATTTTGTTTCACGGGACGAATTACGCCTGCCCGAAGAGCTGGCCGTGAGTGGTATTTTTGAAGTCGGTATGTATGAAATTGACGCGGGCTATGTGCTGACGTCGCTTGAGACGGCTCGCTCTGTCTATAATATAGAGCAGGGCGTTCATAATATTCAGTTAATGACTACCGATCCGATGTTGGCGCCGCGTGTCGCTCGCGATATCCGTGCGGCGCTCGGGCAGTTTTTTGAAGCTCGTACGTGGATTGATCTAAATAGTCAGCTTTTCACCGCACTTCAGACCGAGAAGAACATGATGTTTTTCCTGCTCATTTTTATCACCATCGTTGCGGCATTTGGCATCACCAATACGCTGATTACACTCACGGTGCAGAAAACCCACGAAATCGGATTATTGAAAGCCATCGGATTTCCCAATCGTCGAATCGTTGCCATATTCCTGTGGATTGGCATGGTACAGGGCGTCATCGGAACGGGAATGGGTTTAGGCCTCGGCCTGCTGGCGTTACGTTATCGCAATGAATTGCTCAACTTCATTTCGTCGCAGTTCCGAGTCGATCTACTTCCGAAAGAGCTTTATCAGCTCAGTCAGATACCGTCGCATACCACGACGTCCGACGTGGTCACCGTCTGCGCCACCGTTTTAGTCATCTGTACACTCGCTGGCTTGGTTCCTGCATGGCGTGCGGCGCGGCTCGAACCTGTGGAGGCTTTACGCAATGAGTAAAATTATTTTAAGAGCAGAAGAGGTTCACAAAACCTATTACATCGGCAAGCGGGCGGTGGAGGTGTTGCATGGTGTATCGCTGACAATCAAGCGTGGCGAAACGATTTCGATCATGGGCGCGAGCGGCGCGGGCAAGAGTACACTGATGCATATTCTTGGCGGACTGGACCGTCCAGATGCCGGTGATGTTTTTTTTGAGGAAACCAGTCTCGGAAAAATGAATCTGGCTCAGCGCGCGGCATTCCGCGCGAAGCGTTGCGGCTTTATGTTTCAGAGCTACCATCTGCTGCCGGAGCTGGATGTGCGCCAGAACGTGATGCTGCCTGCCATGGCGGTGCGCGACGACCGCGATGTGAAGGCCCGGGCGGAGTATTTGCTCGAACAAGTTGGGTTAGCTGGGCGGATTGATCACCGTCCAATGGAACTCTCCGGTGGGGAGCAACAGCGGGTGGCGATTGCGCGGGCGCTGATGAACGATCCCGATCTGATTCTAGCGGACGAGCCGACCGGCAATCTGGATTCGCATACCGGCGAAAATATATTGAACAACCTCTTTGATTTAGCGCAATCTGCGAACCGCACATTGATTATGGTGACGCACAATGAGCAGGTGGCGAGCCGCTGTAAGCGCGAACTGATTTTAAAAGATGGTAAGCTAGAAGAATAGGAATAGAACGATGAAAATATTTTTAAACGGTAAATTGGTGGATGAAAAAGACGCGGTGGTATCGGTCTTTGATCACGGTCTATTGTATGGTGATGGCGTTTTTGAAGGTACCCGTGTGTATGATGGTAACATTGCCTTTCTTAGTGAACATATGGATCGTCTGCTCGACTCGGCAAAAGTTATTGCATTAGACATTGGGATGACTAAGGAAGAGCTGGTTACCGCCACGGTTGAAACCTGTCGAGCCAATGGAATCAAAAATGGCTATTTGCGTCACGTCGTCACGCGCGGCGTTGGGTCTCTGGGGCTCAATCCGTATCAGTGTAAAAAGGCGCAAGTCATCATTATTGCCGCCGATATTCAGCTTTATCCTGCCGATTTGTACGAAAAAGGGATGAAAATCATCACCGCTGGTACCATCCGGAATATGGCTGAAGCCGTTAATCCACGTGTCAAAAGCCTGAACTATCTCAACAACATCATGGCCAAAATTGAGGCAATTAATGCCGGTGTTATGGAATGTCTCATGCTCAACGCGCAGGGTTTTATCGCCGAAGCATCGGGCGACAACGTGTTTGCTATTAAAGGTAACAAGCTAATGACTCCGCCCACTTGGTGCGGCGGACTGGAAGGTATTACACGCGATAAGGTTATGCAGGTGGCGCGTGAGCTTGGTATGGACGTTTCAGAAACCGTTATGACCCGTTATGAAATCTGGACCGCTGATGAGGTTTTCTTAACCGGCACGGCTGCGGAAGTTATTGCGGTAGTCGACCTTGACCGGCGTATGATCGGATCTGGGAAACCAGGTCCGCTTACAAAAAAATTGGCGCTGGCCTATCGAAAACTAGCCGGTACAGACGGCATTAAGGTTCAGTAGGAACATCTCATGAAGTGTGATCTCTGCGATAAAGAAGCGGTCGTACATATGACTCAGGTAGTCAACGACGAGACGAAAGAGATTCATCTCTGTGAAGAGCATGCCAAAGCCCAAGGCATTGATCTGAACAGTCCAATTTCGATTACGGATATTTTGATGGGGCTGAGCGGGACGCAGAAAAATATTGCCAGTGAACTGAGTCTTGCCTGCCCGCGTTGCGGTATGGCACGCGATGAATTTCGTAAAACGGGACGACTCGGTTGTTCGGAGTGTTACAAAACCTTCATGGCGGAGCTGACCATGGCCATCAAGGCCATGCATCATAGCGGACAGCATCTTGGTAAGATTCCTGCGCGTGAAGGAGTGCAGACGAGGATAAAGTCGAAAATTGCCCGTTTGCAAAAAGAAATTGAAGCGGCAATTGCCCGTGAGGATTTTGAACAAGCGGCCAAACTGCGTGATCAAATCAAGAAATGCCGCGACGAAGGCGGTTCGGATGAGAAAGATAAGAAATGACCCTCGATGGATTTTTAGAGCGCCATGGTGGTTGGCTGGAAGCGGGGCCTGAAGAAGGTCCCGTTATCAGCAGTCGCGTCCGTCTTGCACGTAATTTACGCGATACGACGTTTCCCGGATGGGCTTCTAAAGAGGTTCGTGACCGTGTCTGGAACGAAGTGGTGCGGGCTTTTGACGGAGTTGCAGGGAATACGGGTTTTTTGCGCTGGCGTATGGATGAGCTAAGTGCGCTTGATCGCGACTTGCTTTTTGAACGGCACTTAATTAGTCGCGAGTTGGCTGAGCGGCAGACGGGCAGCGGGGTATTTGTCAACGAAGACGAGTGCCGCGCCGTGATGGTAAATGAAGAAGATCATATTCGTCTTCAATCGCTCCAGCCGGGGTTGAACCTTCAGAAGGCGTGGGAAGTCGCCGACGAATTAGATAACGCGCTCGAACAGGGTCTTTCCTATGCCTTTTCCAGTAAGCTTGGCTATCTCACCGCATGTCCGTCAAATGTTGGCACCGGCCTGCGTGCTAGCGTTATGCTTCATTTGCCGGGGCTTGTTTTGACCGAAGAAATTAAACCGGTGATCAATGCAGTTTCAAAAATTGGGTTGGCTGTGCGCGGATTGTGGGGCGAAGGATCTGAAGCCTCTGGCCACATGTTTCAGATTTCGAATCAGGTTACGCTGGGCCGTCCGGAGGCCGAAATTATTGCCAATCTCGAACAGATTGTCCTCGAAGTGATCGAACATGAAAAAAATGCACGTCTGCGGTTGATGAGCACGCAGGAGATTCGTGTACACGACCACGTTGGTCGTGCTTATGGCATTCTAGCTAACGCCGCGCTGATGACCACCGGTGAAGGGCTTGATCTACT
>CAZTEK010000032.1:0-12390 GCA_964612095.1 uncultured Verrucomicrobiota bacterium | reverse complement strand
CCCTGAACAGCTTTTCCTTTTTTTCCGCCTCGGCCAGCCAATGGCCGTTCAGGTAAACGGCGCCGGTATGGTGGGAGCGACCCCTGTCACTAAACCAGTCTCCGCGAATCAGGTCGCCAAAGGGGTTGAAGTCGCCGAAGAAGGCATTGGGCAGAACCACCTGCCAGACATCGTTCGAGACCCGGGTCCAGCCGGTGACGACTTCGGAGCCTTTGACCACCACCGTCGCACCGGCGGCGGTCTGGTAGGTGATGCGCTGTTCGTCGGACAGCCCGCCGCGCGGCGGATTAACCCGCTCCCGATAAACGCCTTCATGCACCGTTACCGTATCGCCGGGCTGCGCCGCTTCCGCAGCGCGCTGAATGGTCAGAAACGGGGCCGCCTGCGTTCCTGCGGCGGTATCACTGCCTGTTTTCGCCACATGCCACTCCGCCGCGGAGAGATTGGCGGCGCAGGCGGTTAACACAACACCCATAATGATTGCTCAACACATAGATTTATCCTGTTTTTTTTCAATCTGTTTTCCGGCTTTTTTCACGCCCTTCTATCGATGATTCAAACGTTGGGAAAGCAATGCTGTCGTACCACTTCAATAACACGCCGCGACAACTCATCACGGTCGCGGTTTGCCGCATCGTATTTCCCCTTATCCAAAGCGATCGCCGGTGCAATGTAGGAGGCGATAACCAAACCTTCCGCTCCATCCATCGCCTTATGCAGTTCGCGATAGTAGTCTTCCAGACGCCGATCGGCGGGAGTAAAGTCACACGCCATATAAACAATCCCTTTATCGCGCAAAGCCCGGCGGATTTTTGCGGCCGCCTCCAGATTGTCCATCGCAAAGTTGTTAATGGCTGTCACCCCTTTGGTATTGCAGTAATTTCCGATGTTCTGCGTGGAGTTCCCGCAGTAGTGAATACAGCCGCCGCCGAATGCTGCGAGAATTTGTTCATTGTATGGACGGACAAACTCGTTGTAGAGGTCAGGACTCAGAATCACAGAGTCGTCATCGGACAGCCACACGCCGCCGAACCCGTCCGGCAGTTTAATGCTGAGCGGCCAGCTTCCGCCGGTCAGCGGCTGTCCGGCGCGCTGTTTCTGAAATTTGATCCAGGCGATTAACGCATCGGATACTTTTTGCATCAGCTGGTGCACCCGGTCCGGATCATCTTGCACCCAATAACAGAAATTATCGTAGCCGATGATTTGCAGCGCGGTCGCGAGCGGCCCTTGGCAATCCGTAAAACCGACCGGCAGATCGGAGTGCGCTTTGAACCAGTCAATCGCCCTCATCACGTCTGCCATTGCACCGGAAATACCAGGAATCGGCATCTGCAATCCGTCGATTTCTTCCGGGTATTTCATCGTTGCGATCTCGACCGCCGGATCGGCTTTCGGGTTGTAAATCAGTTTAATGCCAAAGGCAGAGGCCAGCACACCGGTACCGAACCAGGGATGCAGAAACGGGATATAATCATCTTCCGGAATATTTTCAAAATGCCGGTTGATTTTGGCTGTCTGATACCGGAGAGCGGAGGCCGGGTCGGTGTAATAATCATCAGGAATCTCTGCCGCGAGATCCCCGAACGTCCAGTAATTGCAATCAACGATCACAACCGCCGGCTGCGTATTGCGAAACCGGAAAGTCTCAGTCAGCATAGACTCTGCCCGGTTGATTCGGGTCTGCCAGCAACTTAGTGTTTTTCCCATAATCCTCTTCTCCAGACCTTCGTACGATTAAGAACGTGCTTTCCACAGTTCGTCCATCTCTTCAAGCGCCCGGCCCTTGGTCTCGGGCAGCCATTTAAATACCAAAAGAAAACCAGCCACGTTGAAACAAGCGAAGAGGGTGAAATTGAATATCGGACTGAGGTTAAGCAGCGCGGGGGTAACCAGAACCACCACGAATGTTGCCGTCCATAAGGCACACGAAGCAATTGAGAGCGCCTTTTCGCGGATGAAGTTGGGATAGATTTCCGATAACAGCACCCACGTCACCGGCCCCAGCGTGAAGGCAAAGGATGCAATATAGGCGAGAATGAGCACGAACACCAGCAATCCGGCCGAAGCCGTATCCTGTCCCGCAAGCTCTTTCTGTGCGATGAGGCGAAACGCGCCAGCCAAAGCAAATAACAAAACCGCCATAAGTGCAGTACCGATCAGCATGAGTTTTCTGCGCCCGAGTTTATCCACCGTCCCGATCGCGACGAAGGTGAAGACAAAAAACACCAATCCGACAAACATCCCCTTGAACAGGCCATCGGTCAGCTCAATCTGTGCTTTCTCAAAAATCACCTGGATGTAAGTGGTGACATTGTTGATGCCGCAAAACTGCTGCAATACGGCAAGGCCGATCCCGACCATAAGCGCCGTCAATAAGCCGGGATCAAGAAGATCCCTGTAAGTTCCGTGGCGGTGTGTAGCGGTCAAGGTCTGCTTGATCTCCTCCAAATGGGCCGCCCCGCCAATTTGATTCAACACGCCAAGCGCATCTGCTTCACGGCCCGCTTTCACAAGCCACCTTGGCGTTTCGGGTATCAAGAAAAGCAGTATCAGAAAAAAGAACGCCGGAATAAGCGCCGACCCGAGCATCAGCCGCCACGCCGAACTGGCGATATCCTTGTCTCCAAAGACATACCCGCTGACCGTAGCCAGCAGAATCCCCAGAATGATGGTCAACTGATTGAGTGAAACATATTTTCCGCGTGATTCCGCCGGTGCAATTTCAGCAATGTACATGGGCGAGAGTACGGACGCCGCCCCCACGCTAAACCCCTGAATAAATCGCCATGCGGCCAGTATGACCGCGTTGGGCGAGAGCGGTATACACGCCGAAGAAACAACCAGCAGCCCCGCGTTCCAGAGCATCGTCTTCTTGCGCCCGTATTTATCGGCATAGCGTGCAATAAAAAATGCGCCGAACATACAACCCAGCTCAAAGATGGCGACCACCCAACCCAGCAGGAAATCGCCCAGCCCAAACTGATGTTTGATGTAGGGAATCACCCCGGTGATGATCCCGAGATCAAAACCGAACATCAGACCGCCCAAAGCGGCAGTCAGACTAATACCAAACACGAACAGACCGCTTCGCAAAGCCCCCGCTTCCGGCAGTTTTGAAACCTTGGACTGAGTTAATCGCATCGCCATTTAAAAACCTTCTTTCCCGTTTTTTCACTTCTCTGCCCGAACCTATCAATTATAGACCGTACTAACTTCTTCCGCGCCTGTGCGCTGTTGTCGTTAAAAAACGGCATCCACCGCTTCCTTTGCCATCCGGCACCATTCGACGGCATTTTCCGGGCATCCGCCGAGTGTGTGATTGTCTTTCATGATGATCTCCACCCGGCACCCTTTGGTGATTTCCAAATTATGGATTAAATCCCGCTTGATTTTTTCATAATCCGGATGCGAACGGGAAATCTCAGCCGGATTGACTTTCATGCTGAAAATATAACGGTCTTCGAGCATCCCGGCGGCTCTTTCATAGTCCGCCCAAGGCGAGCAAGAGACACGCCGAAGATTGCTGTGCCGTCGGACAATGTCCCAGCGTGGATCAACCGGCTCGCAGCAGCCGTAGCAGTTCAACCCGAACCGGTCGAGAATCGGTTTTTCGAACGGAAAAATAAATTCTTCGTACATTTCAGGCGATACACTGACTGTTTCCTGACTTTCGGCAAAGCCCCATATATCCTGACACCGCACCTGACCGGCAAAATCCGGTTGAGGCAGTTCATCGGTATACCCGAACCCTCCGCTGCCGACATAAGTCCCGTTGTTATTGAGACTCAACAGTCCGTTCTGTTCGAGATAATCCAGCTTTTTCAAATGCGCATTCGAGATGAATTGAAGCAACCCCTTAACCTCGTCGGGCTGGTCGATAAAATCCATGAACAGATTGGTCATACCCCGTAACATCACCGCAGGCAGGGTCAACCCGAGCGACCACCACCAGGTTCCCTGAAGGCGGACATCCAGAATACCGTCAAACAATTCGCGTGCCAGCCTCAGACTGGCCTGAGTAGTTTCAACATCAATCCGGACCTCGGGCATCCGTAACTTTGGCATATCCCGGTCATAATCCTGAACCGGCGCATCCCAGGACTGTGAACCGGTCGCCTGATCCGTGTGATGATAAACGGTTTCTAAGCCCCAATCATCCGGATAAACGGTGTAAGGAACAACAAACTGCCCGGTAACCGGTTTGTCGTCGCCCATCACTTCACCCCAGAAAATCTCTTTACGCAGATTCATTTCCCAGCGGCGGGCCAGAACGCCCCTGCACTGCATTTCTGCAGTGGTTATGATCTCGTTCCAGCCGTTTTCCGGATCGCAGAAAACCGGCGGGCGAACCTTTTCAAGACGGTTGTGCCGCCGCCAGAGTTCGCGGATTTCCGCCTGACGCGGTGTGGCGGCAATTTGAGCAACCCGTTCAGCCAGACGGCGCAACGTCTCCGTGTCGTGTAAAGACACCTGCATATCGGCTGATTTGAATCCGGTCTGGATCATTCCTAATGCGGTTTGATCCAATCCGGTTGATATTCCCCTGCCATAGTCTTTAAGCATCACGATCTCCATCTTTATGGTTATTTCAGCCGAAGAGCCCCTCCGACCGGGTTTTCAAACGGACCCGGCACCGGATTTGTCGTGTTCCGCTGCTTGCCGAAATAGTCCGTGTCGAGCCGGTAGGGGGTTCCGCAGGGTTGCACGAACGGGGCATCGGGAACCATCGCCTTGCCAAGCAATTCGGTCGTCACAATCTCACGGGTTTCGGCGGAGGAGAACGGGGGAATTTTAATCCATAACCCGTCTTCCTGCTTTTCCAGTTTTACATCGACGCCTTCCAGTCGGACATTTCCGGCCATCTGGAGATTCCCAAGATTGACGTCCTCCGGCTGGCCCCCTTTGCCAACAAGGATCTCCTTCGGCAGGCACCCTTTGCCAACAAAGAGGTTATTATAATACCTTGCGTCTTTCTGTTTTATGTTGGAAAGCTTCATCTCCTCCAGGGTATGAGGTTTGAAATAGGGAGTCTCTCTCTTCACCACTATTTCGGAAACGATGGTGCCCGCTATCAGGTTGTGTACATAGGCCGCCCCCTGCGACAAGTCCCAGATCGATTTGCTTGAAAGAAACAGATTGTTGTCTATCAGAAACGGTCCATGATTGACTTCAACCATGAGGTCCTGACCTGAGCGTTGTTCTGCGTTGTCATGCAGCAAGTTGCCGGTGACGCGCGTGCCCTGGGTCATCCAATCCAGCCAGATGCCTCCGAAACCGCCGCAGCGGTAGATGTGGTTGCGGCTGATGATGCTGTCGATGGGGGCGTGGAATTTGATGCCCGCCATTTCAGCCCCGCTAAAGGCTCTCCGCTGGTGGATGTCGTGGACCACATTTCCGTCAACCGTGCTGAAAATGGCGCCGAGGCTGCCGACAATCCCCGCCTGTTCGCAGTGGGAAATGTGGTTGTTACGGACGAGATGGCTGCCTACGGTCTCCCGGCTCCACCCGTGCTCCAGGGCACGGCGGATGGTCCCTTCATAGCCTTTGGCCGATCCGGCCCGGTTGTTCCTTTCGTCGCCGTACTTGCCCAGCGTAAGGCCCGTGCAGACCGAGTAGCGGATCGTATTGCCCTCGATGATCCAGCCCTTGCTCCAGTGGGTGCCGATCAGCCCGATCTGCTCGGCGGTGGGAGGTGCCCACGGTGTGGCGGCCTGTTCAAGCGTGAACCCGCGCACGGTGATGTAGTTCCGGCCCGGCTCGGAGGGGTAGAACACCGTCTGGCGTGCGTTGATCTCGACCACGGATTCGTTCGGGTTGACGCCGGGAAACTGGGCCCATACGGTCGTTTGTCTTTCATCCACCTCCGCAAACCATTCGGGTATTTTACCCTTCCTGTCGTCCTCTTTCTCCCTGAACAGCTTTTCCTTTTTTTCCGCCTCGGCCAGCCAATGGCCGTTCAGGTAAACGGCGCCGGTATGGTGGGAGCGACCCCTGTCACTAAACCAGTCTCCGCGAATCAGGTCGCCAAAGGGGTTGAAGTCGCCGAAGAAGGCATTGGGCAGAACCACCTGCCAGACATCGTTCGAGACCCGGGTCCAGCCGGTGACGACTTCGGAGCCTTTGACCACCACCTTCTCGCCGGGAGCGGCCTGGTAGGTGATGCGTTGGGTGTCCGAAAGCCCGCCGCGCGGCGGATTGACCCGCTCCCGATAAACGCCTTCATGCACCGTTACCGTATCGCCGGGCTGCGCCGCCTCCGCAGCGCGCTGAATGGTCAGAAACGGAGCCGCCTGCGTTCCCGCGGCGGCATCGCTGCCGGTTTTCGCCACATGCCACTCCGCCGCGGATAGCCTGACGGCGCAGGCGGTTAACACAACACCCATAATGATTGCTCGATACATCGCTTTCTCCTCTTTATTTAAAATAAATGTTTTGTCAAAGATGTTGGCTCGTTTTCGTAGCCTTCAATGCGTTTGATTTTTTTTCGGTGTGGGTTGGTCTCCTTGCCTGTTTGTTCTCTGCTCTTCATCCGTGTTTCCGAATTCAGATTAAGGCAAAAGATTAGGGCGAAAGATTAGGGCAGCGCCTTTATCTTTCCACCTAATCTTTCCACCTAATCTCTTCGTTGAAGTCATTTAACTGCTTTCATTTTGGGCAGGGGTAACCCGAACTGCTTGCAATATTGCTCTTTGAACGGATTGATTTGCGGCGCGGTCTTGTAAGCCTCTTCGTTCACCAAGCAGGGCACCACCGCATCCCACCAGGAATCATAGTCCGCATCGAGTTTCTTGACGAGCTCGCCGCTTGCCTCGGCGATGTTCTTTTTCTGGCCGGGGTCTGTCTTCAGGTCGAAAAGTTGCCAGGCGGCACCGCTGCGAACCTGTAAAAAATTCTTCCAACGAATGCTGCAGTCATTGCCCTTTTCCCCATATTTCGCCGGTTCCTTACCCAGGCCCCAGCGACCGATATGGGTCACGAGCATGCGTTCTTCGTGCCACTTGGCTTTCGGGTCGCAAAGAAGCGGCACGAGGCTGAAACCATCCAATTTCTTCTGCAGCTCCGCAGGCAATTCCACCCCCGCAAGCTCGGCGCAGGTCGGCATGAAATCAAGGTGGGCTGTGAGGTGATCGCAGGCGGCTGGCTGGATGGTTCCCGGCCAGCACCACAGCGACATGGCGCGCGTGCCGCCATTGTGGGGAGAGCCTTTACTTCCACGCATGCCGGCATTATGGATCCCGGTTCCCAGAGTGCCCCCGTTATCATTCATGTAGACGATGAGCGTCTCGCGCTCGATGCCCCACGCGGCGAGTTGGGCCCGCAGCGCGCCGACGTTGTCATCGATATTGCTCAGCTCGCCGAAGAACTTGGCGACTTTCGGGTCCAAGCCCGGGTAGCGGTCGGAATATTCTTTGGGACAATCCTCCACCGGAAGGTGGGGGGCGTTGGTGGGCAGGTAGAGGAAGAAGGGCTTTTGGCCCTTGACGCGCTCGATCCACTGCTTGGCCTGGCGAAAGTAGACATCGGTACAAAAACCCTTGGTCTTTACGAACTTGCCGTTGTGCTTGACCCATGGATCCTGGGGTGTATTGTTCGGCGCATCCCCGCACGAACCCCGGTAAGTCTGGTTGATGCCGCCACCCCCGATGATGAACACCTCGTCGAAACCGCGCTTCTCGGGTTGGTAGGCATCTTCGTCGCCGAGATGCCACTTGCCGAAAATGCCGGTCGCGTAGCCGGCCCCTTTCAAGACATCGGCTACGGTGCGAGCGGAGAGTGGTAGGCGCTCCCGCTCGAAAATCGTATGCGTGATGCCGTTCTTGAACTCGTGCATCCCGGTCATGAGGCAGCTGCGGGTGGGCGCGCAGCTCGGACTGACATGGAAATCCTCGAAGTGTATCCCCTCGTCGTACATGCGGTCGAGGTTTGGGGTCTTCAAGACCGGGTTGCCATTGCGCCCCAGGTCGCCATAGCCCTGGTCATCGCTCAGGATCAGGATGATGTTTGGCTTTTGCCCAGCCAGCGGGCGGGCGGCGTTGGCGGCGGCCAGCGGGTTGACGCCCGAAGCCAGCGCGGCTGCGGAAAAACCGCCAAGCACTTTAAGAAAATCAACTGAGATCTTCATCGCGCATCCTCATACACATTCCGGAATAGCTCCGGCAGTACGATGTCCTGCCGCCGGCTCTCCGGCAGCACCTTCAGCCCCACGACCCGGCCATTCTCGACCTTGCCCTCAACAGTCGTCTGGCCCGGCGCATGCAGCTTGAATTCGCAGTTCCACTGCTTCGGCCAGGCCGGCAGCAGGCGGATCTTGCCGCCATCCGCTCCCCCGTTCCCGGGCGAAGGCGGATCCGCCTGCAGCAGCATGAACTGCAGCGTCGTGAGGATGTTGTTGCCATGGTCCATATCCGGAACCCAGTCGAAGTTGGGACCCCACATTGACGGGAACCTGTGGTTCTTGCTCGTCTTCGCCGCCCGCTCCGCCACCAGCCTGCCAGCCTCGTCACCAAGCCCGAGACACGCCGCCTGAATGCTGTCCTGGCACCAGCCGAAATTCATCCGGTTGCTGCGCACATTGTAAGCGGCCAGCGCCACGTCCAGGTCCGGGCGGCCGACCCCGTAAAGCCGGTACGGGAAGATCGCGTACAGCTCCACATTCTCGCGGTTCTTCTTCACGGAATAGGTTTCGGCGGGAACGAGCTGCCTCGTGCCGTTGATCTCGCGGCACGGCACCGGCGGCAGTTCGCCGAGCATCTTCTGCCAGCGACTCCTCTGGTCCTCCGTGGTGACATCGGCCGGCAGCGCCAGCAGCCGCGGCAGGAGGAACCGCAGGCCCGCAATTTCCGGCATCGGGTTCACGGCCACATGCCACGTCTCCAGCGCCTGCGCCGGGTCGAACACGATCTTGCCATTCGCATCCCGCTTCTGCCAGTACTGCGACAGGAAGCTGATCAGCGGGTCGGCCAGCGGCACCAGCGTGTCCGCGGCGAACGCACGGTCCCGCGTTAAATCATAGCGGTCCAGCATGACCGCCACCAGTTCCAGGCTGCCATTCCAGTAGCGTTTGATCCAAGGATTGTTCGGGTACCCCCGCTTTTGGTTTCTTTCCCAGCCATAGTCACCACAACTCGGCAGGCCCCAGTGATGCCCGGTTTCCGGGAATAGCGCGGCATTCTCGAATCCGTAATACTCCCGGATACGCGCCTTGCTCAGCGGCAACGCGTCTCGAAACATGCGGAACCACGGCTCCATCATGTCAAAATCACCGGCCGCCAGCATCGTCCAGTAAACCAGGCGCGTGTTCTGGAACCAGTAGTTCCCGCCCCAGCGCCGGTAGTCAGGATTACCATCCGGCGTCTCCGGCGAAACGCCCGGCTTATGCTCAACGGTGAAAATCGAGCCGTTAAACTTGACAGGGGCGCCACCCCGCCCGGAACAGGCGTTCATGAACCTGGTAAGAACATAACCCCGCGTCAACACCTCAGCTTCAGGCACCCCATCCACGAAAACCCAGCTCCGATTCCAGAACGCCTGCCACCACTCCTCGTGCGCACGGCGCACGGGGAAGGATTTCTTTTCCAGGCTGTCAAGTTGCGCAAGCCAGGCATCGGGCGTCTCGGTCTGCGCGGCCAGAACGGTCACCGACAACACATGCGCCTTTGCCGGGTTCTTCGACCTGAGCCCGCGTTCACCCTCGCGCACAAACCCCGCCCCCGCCAGGCTGGCGCCAAACGTGTGATTCAACAAGGGATCCGCAAAACGCCCCTTGAGCCCCTCCAGGTGCTGGATCTGCAGGCCAAGGTCATAAATGGAGCGCGTGTTGCGGTGATACCAGGCAACACGGGCCTTCTCACCCGGCACCACGACATCCGGCAACACCGTCGGCTTGAAAGCCGACACTTCCAACCCTTGCCCGGAATAGCCGTCATCATCCTTGCAGAACGGCCGCTCACGCAACCGCCACAACTCCACCTCGGCCCGGCATTTCACCGCCTGCTCCGACTCCGACTCCATCCGCACCACCGGCACATGAGCATCCACCCACAGCCGTATTGTTGTCCTCTGACCTCCGACCTCTGCCCCCTGCCCTCCGGCCTCTATCGCGATTACGCCGTCCCGCAGTTTCAACTCCTGCCGGAACCCGTTCGTCACCGCCAGCGCCGGGTCAAATTTCACCCGCACCCGGCCGACCTTGCACAGCCGCCCGTTCTCATCCCAGGCATCCGTCTTGCTCACGTAGAACACGAGATCGCCCGACGGCTCAACCCACGCATTGATGCCGATATCGCCATTCCCGATCGGCATCGAGCCCAGCGCATTCGTACTCGGCGAGGTCCACACCACATTATACCGGTCCAGCCCGGCAGCCACAGCGTCCGCCAGGACACAGCTTGCGGAAAACATCAATCCCAGGCACGTCGCAGCACCCCTCAAGTGTTTCCTTAGTTTGTAGTTAATTTGATTTATCATTTTAGCTCCTTCGCTTTTTTTTATTTTGTGTTTACAGATGTTTAGTCAAGGCTCACCCATATTCCCCACCCCAGGCGAAGCAGGCGGTTAACACAACAACCATGATGATTGCTCGACACATCGTTTAACTCCTGGTTTTTATTCCCCTGCCATAGTCTTCCAGCATCACGATCTCCACCTTTTATGACTACTTCAACCGAAGAGCCCCTCCGACCGGGTTTTCAAACGGACCCGGCACCGGATTTGTCGTGTTCCGCTGCTTGCCGAAATAGTCCGTGTCGAGCCGGTAGGGGGTTCCGCAGGGTTGCACGAACGGGGCATCGGGAACCATCGCCTTGCCAAGCAATTCGGTCGTCACAATCTCACGGGTTTCGGCGGAGGAGAACGGGGGAATTTTAATCCATAACCCGTCTTCCTGCTTTTCCAGTTTTACATCGACGCCTTCCAGTCGGACATTTCCGGCCATCTGGAGATTCCCAAGATTGACGTCCTCCGGCTGGCCCCCTTTGCCAACAAGGATCTCCTTCGGCAGGCACCCTTTGCCAACAAAGAGGTTATTATAATACCTTGCGTCTTTCTGTTTTATGTTGGAAAGCTTCATCTCCTCCAGGGTATGAGGTTTGAAATAGGGAGTCTCTCTCTTCACCACTATTTCGGAAACGATGGTGCCCGCTATCAGGTTGTGTACATAGGCCGCCCCCTGCGACAAGTCCCAGATCGATTTGCTTGAAAGAAACAGATTGTTGTCTATCAGAAACGGTCCATGATTGACTTCAACCATGAGGTCCTGACCTGAGCGTTGTTCTGCGTTGTCATGCAGCAAGTTGCCGGTGACGCGCGTGCCCTGGGTCATCCAATCCAGCCAGATGCCTCCGAAACCGCCGCAGCGGTAGATGTGGTTGTTGCGGATCAGGGTATCGTTGGCAGCGAGAAGCTTAAGCCCTGCCACATCGGCCCCCCTGATCCATCCCTTGAGCGCGATATCATTGATGATGTTGCCCTCGATCGTGCTGAAGACCCCTCCGAGACTGCCGTGAATGCCGTTCTTCTCGCAATGCGAGATCCGGTTGTTGCGCACCACGTGGCTGCCGATGTTTTCCCTGGACCAGCCGTGCTGGAGCGCCAGTTCGCACGAGGTGACAAAGCCCGGACCGCTCGCCGGCAGTTTGGCGATGCCGTGGCGGCCCAGATCGTAGCGCCCCAGCGTGATCCCGGTGTTCATGGAGTGGCTGATAATGTTATCCTCAATGATCCAGCCTTTGCTCCAGTGGGTGCCGATCAGGCCGACCTGTTCGGACATCGCGCCCGCCCAGGGCGTGGCCGCCTGACACATCGTGAAGCCGCGCACCGTAATGAAGTTCCGGCCCGGCTCGGAGGGGTAGAACACACTTTGGCGCACGTTGATCTCGACCTTCTCGGCGTTCGGATCAACCCCCTTGAACTGCGCCCAGATCGTGGTGTTATCCGTGTTCACTTCGGCATACCAGAGGGGCAGGTCATTCGCTGACGTCAATACGCGAGCGAGGTCGTTCGCTTCGTCCAGCCACGTGCCATTCAGGTAGACCGCCCCTGTATGCCGGTAAAAGCCGTCAAGAGGCTTTCCACACCATTCGCCGCCGATGACGTCGTTGTAGGGGTTGAAGCCGTTGAAGAACGTATTCGGGATGAC
The DNA here is from genome assembly GCA_964612095.1 of uncultured Verrucomicrobiota bacterium. Lineage (GTDB taxonomy): Bacteria > Verrucomicrobiota > Kiritimatiellia > Kiritimatiellales > Tichowtungiaceae > Tichowtungia. Next base: position 251 of record CAZTEK010000032.1, on the reverse strand, counting down.
AACCTTCCAGACATCCTCCTGGATCTTCTGCCACTGTTTGATGATCTCCGAACCCGTGATCACCACCTTTTCCCCTGGGGCGGACTGGTAGGTGATGCGCTGTTTGTCGGACAGCCCGCCGCGCGGCGGATTGACCCGCTCGCGATAGACGCCTTCATGCACCGTTACCGTATCGCCGGGCTGCGCCGCTTCCGCAGCGCGCTGAATGGTCAGAAACGGGGCAGCCTGCGTTCCCGCGGCGGCATCGCTGC
>CAZTEK010000031.1:0-12563 GCA_964612095.1 uncultured Verrucomicrobiota bacterium | reverse complement strand
TGTTTAAAATCAACCAGACAACCGGTCAGCTCGAATTTACTGGAAGCCAAATCCAGCTTCCCAGCCCAAGCTGCGTACAATTTCTCGCCCTCCCTTAAACTATCAATCATACGAATTAACTTGTGAGATGGTGTTTGGACGTCCGGGTATAACCGTCGTGAGATGAAGGCGTGCTGGGTTGAGGCCCGTCAGCAATCCCGCACGCGACGCGGAACAGATCGACTGTGAAGCGTAGGCGGAGGTGAATCGCACTCCCTGTGCGGCCAGTGCGTCAAGATTCGGCGTGTTATGATCATAGCGTCCATAACAGTGCAGATCGTTAATTCCAAGATCGTCACAAAGCACAAATACGATATTGGGCTGGGCGGCTTTGCTTTGTCTTTTTTTCGATGGGTTCATTTGGATCCCTTATAAAAACACTTGTTCAACTTTTAATTTTTAGCCGTTAAATGCCACAAAAAAATGTCTCTACTCCAAAACGAGCACTCGATAGTCGTTCGGGGGGACGGTCACGGTCAGTTTATTACTCTCATTAGCAGGAGCCTCGAATCCTTCTAATTCGGTTATTTTCTGAATCTTTTCCCCAGCGAGATGGAGTGCAGACGGTTTCACGACCAACGTTTCTACACGGGCGCTTTTACCCCAGTTCGCAAGAATCGCAATCGCTTTTTTTTCTGGGGCGCAAATCAAAGCAACGGCATGCATACCGGAAGAGAGCGGCTGCTCCAAAAAGCGCCCGGAATCATAATAGGGAATTTGTTCGAGCGGGTCGCCCAGCCCGTTGAAATGCTTTTCAAACCCTTTCATCAGCGTATCGAAGACCGTCAAATCACACCGCATCCGAGCTACGGTGAGATCAAGTATCAATGCATGGGCAAACATTCTGCGGTTATACTGCCTGTACAAGTCCGGATGCGTTTCCCACCAGAGACTTATTTCATTTTGCGTGATCTTCGTTTTTCCGTTCATGGTGAGCCCGCTCTGCTTGGCCCACTCGTCGCGCCACTTATTGATCATGGCAAGAATCACACTAACGCAGCCCGACGGACGATAGCTTGAGAACCAATAGTCTTCGTCAAAAAGCGAGTAGTCTGGAATATAAGGGACATAATCAGCCGGAATGGTTTTTGCACGATACGCCTTATCACCAGCCGTACGGAAAAGCGCATTCAGACCTTCGCCGGTTTGAACCACATCAAAAAACGCGACGTAGATGACCGGAACCTGTCCGTGATGCACCGTCATCAAGAAATCGGGATTCACCGTTTTGACGGCTTTGTAAAGACGTTTATAGAACTCACGAATCTCATGCGGTGTCGGTGGCCGGATGAATTTGTATGTCCTCGATACTCAAAGGTGTCTGTGCCGTAGACAACGGCTCGAGGATACCTGCATTGTCCGCTGTGCGGCGGAGAGGTGTCGGTCACAGCAGCAACGGTCTTCGCGCGGACGCGAATTTCTTTGCGCACGTTTCAATCGTCTCGTACATCGCGTTCGCGCGGTTTGTTGTTTTACCGCCTCGTGGAACAGGCTGCGGCGGCAACCCGTGCGACGTACCGACACATCTTTGGGAGAAAACACAATCTGTAGAGGCTACTTGCATCAAATGCATACCCCGCTTACGTTATTATGGGATCGCCCCTTCGTCGCGACAGGTCGCGCGCTCAAATTCAACTCTCGGTTTTTTGGCCATGGAAAACAATTAAGCAAAGAAAAATCGGTTCTTAAATTTCAAAATAACGAATTAGGCGGACTGATCCTTTTTTTGAAAAACCCGCTTTCTCAGTAGTTACCGTATTTACGCACTAGATCTACGGCATAAAGGTAATTATCGGTATTGGCACCATACTGAATCGAATTCGTTGACCCGAAAATGAACCCCCCAGACGGCATCAGCGCGTCCAATCCTTTCCGGACTTCTTCTTCAACTTGATGACGAGTCCCTTTGATTAGCGTCTCACATTGCACCCCTGTCCAAAGCGTCATCTGCTGACCGTAGGTTTTTTTCAACCAAGCCCAGTCCATCCCAGCAGTCGCCTGAATCGATTGATATCCCTTATATCCGGCACCAACGAGGTCATCCATAATATCGCGGACACAGCCACAGCAATGTAGAAAAGGAATCATCCCGGCCCGCTCAACTTTTCCCGTGAACCGGCGGTGAAACGGCATGTACAGCTCACGAATAGTCGAAGGCGATTCAATACACCCTGTCGTATTACCATAATCTCTTCCATGCATGATTACGGTAATGTCGCGCTTTGCGCATTGATTAATTACTTTCTCTGCAAAGCACAAAGCATATTCCATCGCACGCCCGACCGCCTCAGGATTTAACACGGGCATCATCAATCGATGACTGGCATCTCCACCGAAAAGTGCAAGAGCTACATCGTCTATATAGATATCCCTAAAAACAACCGCTTTTGTTTTCCCAAATTTTTTGCAGATATGATCCACCACCTCAAACTCACCATTATTAAAATCGGGGATTTGTGCAATTGCTTCTGCTATCTCATCCTCTGTGACATCCTCTTTCGCTGGCGAAGGGGTCATACACATAATCGAATGATTGCTGGCTGCATATTTATAAACTGCACCCTTGGAGTCCTCCCACACACCATCCGCCACCTGCTTCGGAGGATTGGGATGGCAATATCCTTTCGGTGGCACCAAATGAACAGGAATTACGTCATAATCAATTTTTTCGATCAACTCGGCATAATCATTTTTTTTACTTTCTACCACCTCATCCCGCCGCCCCTCCCAAAGGGCAACAATTGAATCCCGCCGGTTACGCCAATACGTGTGTCTCCCGATAATCCGGCTAACATGATCACAATCAACGCCCCATTCCCCGATCGGAACCCGATCTGGCTCATGATGTGAATTTGAAACAAGAAAACGCTCAATAGAATTCATCCCACCCCTTCTATAGCCATCAGCTGTTTTTTACCAGCCAGTCGAGCAGATCCTGCCCTTCTTCCGGAGAGTTGCACTGCAATACATCGTATACGAGTAACTCCGGCTTAAAGTTCTTATGAAACGTTTTTATCTCTGCTGGAGTTGCATACAAAATCGCAGCCTTGCCCGCAGCCTGAATTTTATGAATCACCTCGGGCCACTGCCAGTTCGGCGGTTTTCCGGCACCAGCCTGCCACTGCACCGCATCAATATCCGGTATAGCTAGAATATCATCTAAATATTTCAGCGCATCCGGGCCGTCTAAATGAAATGCGCAATGATCCAAAAAGGCGGCCTCTTCTTCAATCGCAGGCAATACAAACTCATGCATAAGCTCTGGATTAAGCAGTGCAATAAAGTCGGCCTGAATAAATGCGGTCTTTCCCCGGCTGTATAAATGCATCCCCGAATTGGAACCTAGCGTTGCTTTATTTCCATACTCGCCAAATGCATCATAAATCATAGGATAAAGACGCCGAATCTGCCGCATCGCTTCATGTACTAGATCCGGCTCATCCAAAATGTCGTACAGCAACGCCTGAGCGCCGCGCAACGCTTCAAGTCCATCGATATTCGTGTGCAAATCAATATTATACAGCAGACATTTCCCCTCAAAATGCTTCGCAGCCGCTTCATGAAACGCATGCATCCGCTGCCAGGTCCGATTATCAGGCTCAATCTTAAGCGGCAGAAACTTGGCCCAATCGGTAACAATTTTCTCGGTCCAGCTGGTATCCGGACTATCTGGACTCACCACCAACGGAGCACCCAGAAAAGCCGCAACCTGATCCGGCCCGAACCCCGGACGGAAGCCGGGAATGTTATCGCCCATAAATTCGTAGGTCTCCAAGTGCCGGTCAAACACCGCGAATATTTTCTGAAAATCCTGTTCGACGGGCTGAAGACGCTGAGACTCTACAACCTGCGGTTGCTTTTTGGCCCAGATCACCGTGCAGGGACGATCAATCATCTCGTGCATCCAAAAAGCATCCCAGTACTTGCGTGCTTCCTCAAAATCCGGTTTGTATTTCAACTTTATTGCTGTTTGCATTTCATTATTTCCTTTTCACTTAAGTTCTAAAAAACGTTCTCAATGCTGGGCCCTCTACAGTCGACTCGAATAAACACCGTAAATGGCGATAATTATTTTTAACGTTATAATATTGAATTTAAAAACATTTTCCATAAACATTCAAGTTGTTTTAGAGGAGTTTTTTTTAAACGGCTTTACGAAACATGAATAACCCAATGCAAAACGATAGAAAAAATATGAACAAAATCTCATTACGTCCGGAAATTTCATGGTCGCTGATGCATCCCGTAGAACTGGATGCGGACTACATGAAAAAGGTAATCAAAGAAGCAACCGCTTATCGGGTCGACAGCTTTGAGATCTGCGGCGAATGCCACAATACCTACGGCGGGCTGGATGGTTTGATAACCTACGATAATTATCCGCCTATTTCTGCAAATATCGATATAGCGCGCATAGAAAAAAACCGGCGAAACCTTCGTGCGGTCATCGAAATGGCACATGAATCCGGTCAACCGGTGTATTATTGGCATCGCGAAATCATGATCCCTTCAGGACTCACTCAAGTCATCCCCGAACTGTTGGATGAAAATGGGGAATTTGATCTGCTGGGAGCAGCCTTTGCGCAACTGATCGCTTATAAAATTAAGGAGGCCCTGCAGGCCGTTCCGGAACTCGACGGACTGGTGCTTACGCTGACCGAAGCGGACTATTCCGTTCTCCATAACTCCGATCTCGACCGCTACCCGCCGGAAAAAATAGTTGCCCATATCGCCAGAACTTTCGCTAGAGAACTAGGCGTGCGAGGCAAGCGTTTTATTCTCCGTTCCTTCGGTGCTAATGCACAGGACAATGAAGCAATTCTGGCTGGAGCCGCAGAAGTCGCAAAAGAAGTTTCATTTGAAATTGAAACCAAAATCACGCCGTACGACTTTGTCCCTTTCTTACCTCCCAATCCGTTCCTGCGAAAAATCCCCGGCACCACGCTGGGTGCGGAATGTGACTGCCTTGGGGAATTTCTCGGCGCAGGCTATCTGCCCGCCGCGAATGTAGAACGGATCGTCAACTACGTCCGCGAAGCTCAAAGCAAAGGAGTTGACCGCTTCACTATCCGGCTCGATCGGATTGCCAACACGATCTTCGACTCCGCTTATGCCATCAACCTGTTTGCTTACCAACGAGCTATTGATGACCCCAGTATAACGGCTGAAACGATCTGGCAAGAATGGTCGAAAACGCATTGGCCGGAATGCCCAGAAGAAATGGCTGCCATTTACGCACAGGGCATCAAGGCCGTGGAAAAAATTAATTTTATCCACGAAAACCTCATGTTCCACATGTTCCCTCTGGATCCATCGATGAAATGGGTTAAAGCAGGCGGCATTTTCGCGCTATTCAAAGAAAACGTCTCCTTGAAATGGCAATCTGGCATCTGGTCAATCTTTAGCGAAAACACAACTCCGGTTACGCGGGCAAAAATCCTGCAGGAAAAAGACGAAGCTATTGAACTCGCAACAAATCAACTCAACCAGCTTAACGCACTGAAAACTCGCTTACCCGAGGGAATGTTCAATCAGGCCCACAAAGAATGGCGCACCGCGGTGGAGGTTGCCCAACTTTATCGCGCATTTTGCCAATGTGTCTGCGCCTATTTTGATGACATGGAAAATGGCAGAGCTCAGGCCCCGTCTCTTCAGCAAGCTATCGAGCAGGTCGCGCCGCTGTTTGCCCGGCATTTGTCCAATGAAGAAATGAAACAGACTGGAGCCCAGCAACCCCAGTCTGAGGCGATCGACCATAACGCCCACACTCCTCGCACCAACCCGCTCAAAAATGTTTATGCAATTCCGCTATGGGCTATAACCAAAGAACTGCAAAATGAATATGTTGCAGAACGGAAAGCGAAAACCGTTTGGACGCAGAGGAACGATATTTCTGATTCCATCATCTTTGGTGCCATTACAGACGAATGGCGCATCTGGCGCAACATGCATGCCAGTCACAGCATGATCCATAATGGACTCCCCAGTCGAATCATCGGGAACCGTGTTTTCCCTAACGGAACCGTCAAATTCCAACTAAAAGCTCCCAACACCCCTCAAGCAAAATTAATTCTCCATGTTGATCCGAATGACGCCCACTCCATTTGGATTACCATAAACGGAACGTCGCACACGGTTAAGCTGAGTAGCGCTGAAATTATAATTCCAATGACATCAGGCGAAACAGACTCCATTCTTATAGAAATTGGGAAAAGCGGGCCGCATTATCCCCGCATCTACATGGCGGCATTATCGGAAGCGTAACCCTCTATCGCCGCAAGAATTAATCATGGATTACAGATTGAAAGAACATTCTTTGCGCCGATTTATTTTAGTTATGCAAAAGCCACTCGGTCGTGGACGTATCCTTCTTTCTTCATTTCAAACTGCACAAATTTTTGGAGAAGTTCTGCTTTAACTCCTGCCATGGCCGGATTTTTCCAAAGATTGGAATACTGATCCGGATCGGCCTGCAAATCATAAAGTTCGCCCCACGTCTGATCGCGATACAATACTAATTTGTAGCGACCCGTAATGAGCGTCTGCTGATAGATATTTTTTGTCGCCTGCAATTCAACCATTGTTGCATCCTGCACCTGTTCCGCTGAACCGTTCAGAATCGGAAGCAGACTGACACCCTGCATACCCTGTTGAGCCGAGACTCCGGCGAATTCCAAAAATATTTTCGGCAAATCAACCAAATTGACCAGTGCATCACTTGTCCCTTGCGGCTTCACGATTCCAGGCCCCCAAATCAGGAAAGGAATCCGCTGACAATCGTCATAGGCAAAAAGACCTTTGTGCCAAAGACCATGGTGTTTATGCAGTTCGCCGTGATCTGTGGTAAAAACAACCAGCGTATTTCCAACCTGTCCGGTCGATTCCAAATGACTCAGAATGCGACCCACTTCATAATCCAGCATAGCGACCATGCCCAGCGTAGCTTGCAGAGCTTCGCGCTGTTTTCCAGCAAGATCAGGACGAGGCCCTGCACAGGGAACGCCGAAGCGCGGTTCGGTTAAAAAATCAGCAGGAAACCCTCTTACCTCATAAACATCCTTATAGAAAGGCGGTTTATCGTCAAACTCCCCCGCTCGATAATCCTCATATAACTCCATCTCATCGACGTTTACGGATGAATACCAAGGCTCAGGACAAACAAACGGCTCGTGCGGATCGTTAGCCGAACTGGTCCGTCCGGCAGGAATTTTTCCCGGCCAGGAAACGATCATAGGCACACGGATACCGCCCTCGTGCAAATCGTCCTTGCCGGCACGCAACGGCCCATTGTCCCCTTCCCAGATCCCGCCATTGTCCGATGAAAAAATAATCAGGGTGTTGTCCCGAAGTCCCAGCTCACCGATTTTTGCATCCATATGCGCCGCCATAGATCGGAAGCAATGCTGATACTCGGAAATCCCTTCGGCCTCCGTCCGGCTGAAATGCGGTTCGCTACCGGGCTCGCACGGCTTGTGAGGCACCAAATGCCACACATTGATAAAAAACGGCTGTTGCTACCGATGAAACTGTTCGATCAGCCGTACCGCTTCATCGCCGACAATATCAGTCCAGTGGGCGGTGTAATACGGATCTGAGGCCGCTACAGAAATATCATCACGCAACAAGCAGGTGCCTCCGTCACGGTAAAGCCGCTCCTTCAGGTTCAATGTCTTGCGTAGCGGAGACTCTTCGTTCTGGCATAGATAAGAATCGAATCCATGTTCATGGGGCCCCGGAATAGAGTGACTGCGGTCACGGGCATGGGCCAGATGAAGTCCTCCTAAATGCCATTTGCCGACGTGCGCCGTGGAGTAACCCGCATTCTGCAACAGTCTGGGCAGCGTCACAATTCCGCGCGGAAGATGAGACTCATCATCAGGGAATACTTTGTCTATATCGAACCGCAGCGGATAGCGCCCGGTCAGAATTGAGGCGCGCGTCTTTGTACAAATTGCAGCTGCAGCATAAAACCAGGTCATCATCGTGCCGGATTTCGCCAGCGCATCAATATGGGGAGTAGCTACCGCCGTTCCCCCGAAACAGGAAGGGGCGGCATAGCCCATATCATCAGCGAGAATGAGAATAATATTTGGTTTTGTCGCGGGTTTATCCACAGGAGAAGCCGAACTCCTAAGCATCGGCAGTCCGCAAAGCATAGTAACCAACGTTTCCCTCTTTTTTAATCACTCTTTCATTGTAGTCCCATAAACAGCTTAAGAAACAGTGCTGGCTAGCATTACGCCCTTAACGTCATCACACCCAAAGATGCGCTCAGGGGTGGTTTTTGTCGTGCGGTATTACGGTTTATCAATCGCGAAATGATCGAACAAAATCCTCATTTGATGCGCTCCATTCCCGTTAACTATAAAAGTTAACATGAGCCATAAGCAGTTTAAAAAACCATGGCCATGTCGATAAACTAACAACGACCCGAGGCCTTTGAACATACGGCTTCATTCAATAAAACGACAACCTGTTCGGCCTCTTCGTTCCAAAAGCCCCAAAGCGATTCGAGGCCGTCACGGATCTTTTCAATGTCATTCCCAAAAAGTTTCTGTGCAGCAAGTGCCGCCCCCTCGGCAAAAACCTTAGGCTGAATTCCCTGCTTCAAAACCAGTCGCATGGTTCCTATCATGCGGTCATCCCAGCTCAGCTTGCGTTCCAAATCGCGACAGACGCGATCAACGCGATCCGTCAGGAACGGATTGACCATGCGCACGAGCAGATCGTCGGCATAGGCGGCAAAACCTTCTGCGGTAAAGAGTTCGTCAACCCCGGCCCATTTTTTGCAGAGTGCCGCGCCGGATTCATCGACAAAGGCACGACGTGCGTTGGCGATGAGGTTTTTATCGTCCGCCAACTCATGCATAAACTGAATCCCTTTTCCCTGCGCGTGGATGCCAAGCCAGAAATGGACGGCGTTATGGCCGTAAAGCTTGGCCTCTTCGAACGGAAGCAGGTCAACTTTATCATAAAGTCCTTCGGTTTTACGTTCAGCAATTCCGTTGCACGACTGAATCAAAATTTTATTAAACGCTTCGACGAGATGGCCGCGATCGGCCGTCGGCGTCAGAGTTGGAATACCGCGACGGGCGCACTCCTCGACCGGAAAGATACAGCTCATTTTTCCGACGACGGTATTGAGGTAGCGGGTCTGTGGGAATGAGCCGACGGCCTTCTCCAGCTCTTCGGCGGCATGGTTATGATTTTCAGCGGCATAGATGAAACGGCGGCGCTCCGGCTGTTGCGCGAAGCCTTCTTTAAGCCAGCCGAGATATTTAAAAAAGGCGATGCTGGGCAGTGCGGTTGCGACTTCGTCGGCCTGCGCGGCGGCGAGGGTCAATTTTTCCAGATCCTCCGGCACGGACGGATTATAGATTTCCACGCCGGTGATCGTTTCAGCATTAACCGCCGTATTCGAGGCGACGTTGATCTGAATCGCGCCTCCGTTAGAGCGCACAGCCTGAATCAGCGCCGTGTCCACATCGGCAATCACCAGCCGGTCAAAGCCGCCTCGAAAAGCTCCGTCGAGAAAAATGCCGGTCTGAATAGGTCCAAGACCAACTCCAAGAAATGTTTTAGACATAAAATTCAATCCTTAAGGTTTAAAAATAAGTTCGCCGAATTTTGCAGGCTGATGGAACCAGCCTTCATAAATCGGGGCCCACATTCCCCAATGCGGGTGAGAAGTTTTATCGGCGCATTTGTAAAAATTGCCGCGCCAAGTCTGACCGGACAATGGGCCTATTGGCCCGAGGTAGTACTCAAACAGCGCAAGAGGAATCCTATATTCGATTGTCCACTCACAAGGCTCTTGAATTTCCGGATCAATTCGCGCAGGCAGGGAATGATAAATATTCATGTTCTGAACCAGATCGGCAGGCACTGGCTGGTGCTCCGCCATGATGGCCTCGCCCTCAGGCGAACAAGGAATAAAATATAAAAGCATGCAACCACCGGCATTCACTTCGAAGTTAAAATAGCCTTTGCCGGGTTTGGGCTGAACGAAGAACTCTACACAACTGTCGAAACAGACCATGTCCTGATACTTTTCAGCCACCGCCCTTACATAGTGATCCATGACACGAAACTGTACATAAAGATACTGGTCATCATACATCACACGAGCCTGAGTCGGCGGACGGTGTTCAGAACTTCTTTCTTTGAAATTTGAAATTTCAAGTGTCTGCGCCCCGGCCCAAGATGGGTCAGACCAGCAACCAAATCCACTGGGAACTTGCGCCGCACGTTGGATTGAGTATTGAGGTTTCACTTCGTTCATTTTCATATTCAACTCTTCCGCTTTTAGTTGGGGGGTTATTAAAACCACAAACAACCATATCCCTACAACAAATCTCATTCTTTTTCTAAACATGATGCTCTCCTATTTTTTACAATAATCCGACATTCCATAGAATATCCCGTTGTGCTTCCTTTATTCCAACTTGTTCATGCCTTCAAAAATCACCTGAGCAACTTTACCTTTAGAAGCACGATACGCTTTCAGCGTTGCCTTTTCAATATCAGGCCGCTGCGCTCTGGGTGTCGCACGAACAAGAAAAATACGCTCCAGCCAAACTCAGTTTTTACCTTTGGTTTGCAGAACATGTCTCCCGAATATCTCAAGAAACAGTTCGGCGGGCGTTTGGCTTTTCATGGTTGCATAAGCACAGCAGGCCCTGTGGCAACGGGAACTGTGGAAGCGACGATTGCCTGTTGCCGGCACACACTGGATATTATGATGCCGGGCGGAGGCTACTGTTTTTCGCCGACCCATGCTCTTCAAGACAACTCGCTATTAAAGAATGTGCTTGCGATGGATGATACCGCGAAACAAATCTTGAAGCACCTATTTGATCATGCTCCGCAGCGGCTCTGGCTCATTCGCTGTGGAAGGCGTAAGCCAAAACGGCTCAGAGCTTTAGCATTTCCAGAGCGGTTTCGGTATCGAGGCCGCGAGTGACGCTGAGCAGTAACGGATTGGTCAGTTTCACGTCGCCGAGCAGTACGCCGCCAACGACCTTGCCGTCTTTGAAGTAAATCTTGCGGTATTTTCCGCCCAGCTCGTTGTATTCCATAATCTGTTCGTACTTTCCGTCACCGGCACCGAGGTCGCCGATGGAAAACAGCGAGGTGCCGAAGGCGGCCAGCGTCGCGCCGTAGAGTTTGCACGCGTAGGTTTTGTCGTCGCCCGCAATATTGGCTCCGGCGACGTGGCCTTGCAGCGAAGCCGGTTCCCACAGTCCGCCGCAACGTCCGTGGACGGCGGCGCAGTCGCCGACGGCGTAGATGCCGGAATCCGACGTCTGCATCCGTTCGTTGACTTCAATGCCGCGATCCACATGCAGTCCCGCCGCTTTCGCCAGTTCAACATTCGGGCGAATACCGGCTGAGACAATCACGATGTCAGCCGGAATTTCCTGCGGCGCGCGGGTTTTGAGTCCGGTGACTTTGCCTTCGCCGAGAATTTCTTCGACGTAAACACCGTAATGGATTTCGACGCCGCTCTTCTGAATGATTTTGGTGAACAGCGGTGAACCGTCGGGATCGAGCTGGCGCGGCAGTACCGACGGACAGGCTTCCAGCACGGTCACTTTATGGCCGAGCCGGTGAAGCGCATCGGCGGTTTCGAGGCCGAGCAGTCCACCGCCGATAATCGCGACCTTTTTCGGTCCGCCCGCGAGCAGTCCGTTCAGGCGGTCGAAGTCGGTCTTTTCGCGCAGCGCCACCACTTCGGGCAGATTCGCGCCCTGAATCGGCGGAATAAAGCAGGAAGCGCCGGTGGCCAGCACCAGCTTGTCGTACGTCACCGTTTGGCCGTCCGCCAGCCGGAACGACTTGTCGCGCGGCGACAGGCTTTCGACCGTCGCGCCGAGATGCAGGTTGATCCGGTTCTTTGCATAGAAATTCTGCGGATGTATAAAGTATTCGGTGTCTTCGACTTTATCGGCCAGCGCACGGGTGAGCACCGGACGGTAATACGGCAGCAGCTCTTCGCGGGTGTAGAGATCAATCTGCGCCAGATCATTCCGTTTCCGGAGCGATTCGGCGGCGGCGAGTCCGCCCGCGCCGGAACCGATGATGGCGACGCGCATTTCGCGGTCGTCGCGGAAGGTGACGACTTCGGGCGTGTACTCGATAAACGCCTCCTGCCCCGCGCCGCAAACCGGGCAGTTCTGCGGCGGCATCGCCCCTTCGAACACTTCGCCGCAGACGGTGCATTTCCAGTAGGTTTTTCCAGCCGTGTCGGTTTTCATTTTCACCCACTCCTCCTGAAGTTTCTTGCCGAACTTCTGTCCATACTTCCGGGCCTTGGCGAGCTTGTCTTTGTTTTCCGGATTGAAAACCGTTTTGAACGCGGGCTCGACGGTTTTCATGCGCAACAAACTCAGTCGCCCCATGACCATGTCCGGCCCTTCGCCGCTCCAGCCGTAACTGCCGAAAACTCCGGCGACTTTGCCGCCTTCGGTGATGCCGTTGAGCCCCATCGCCAGATTCATAATCGGCGGCAGCGCGTCGCCGTT